>CAMLET010000302.1 GCA_946479125.1 uncultured Flavobacteriales bacterium | reverse complement strand
GTCATCGAGCGCAATCACTGTTAACCTTAGAACTTCTTACTAAGGTCATCGAGCGCAATCACTGTTAACCTTAGAACTTCTTACTAAGGTCATCGAGCGCAATCACTGTTAACCTTAGAACTTCTTACTAAGGTCATCGAGCGGAGTCGAGATGCCGAAAAAAAAAAGGAACTCACCGAAGTAAATTCCTTTCCTAATTCATTTGTGACTTAAAACTTAAGCTCCTGGAAGTGTTTCTTCAACCGTTTCAGAGATTGCGCTTTTTGCAAATCTGATCTTAGTTCCTTCTGAGTTCAACAAAACTGTTGTGTCAGTTACTTCCAATATTTTTCCGTGAACTCCTCCGATAGTTACTACTTTGTCACCTGTTTTCAGGTTTTTACGGAATTCTAATTTTGCTTTTCTTTTCTTGTTCTCCGGACGGATAAAGAAGAAAATGAAAATTAGGACCATTAATCCTAAAGGCAATAAACTTGATGCATTCATTTCTTTTATTGTTTCTTTAAATTATCTGATAATTGTGGCTTGTACACTTACCACAGTTAATTCAGGTGTTGTGTTTGCGTTGATTCTTATGCTTTTTTCTAGATGTCCGATTGCAGCAGCTTTTGTGTCAACTGTAGCTTTCACTACTCCACTTTTTCCCGGAGCAATTGGATCTTTAGGGAAATCTGCTACTGTACAAGAACAAGATCCTTTTACGTCAGAAAGTACCAAAGGAACATCACCTGTATTTTCAACGGTGAATTTGGCGTGAATAACTTCTCCAACTGCTACTTTTTTAGCGTCGAATACAGCATTTACTTTCATTGTTGTACGTTCACCCATTTGAACTTTCGTAGGTTCGTCGCAAGATGTTGTAATGCTTAATCCAGCAACTACCAATCCTAATACAAGAGCTATTTTTTTCATTTGACTAGTTGATTAATCCTTTACCCATTTTAGAAATCTGACCTGAAGCGGTAAGACTTGAAATTGCTTTATCCAAAATTCCGTTGATGAAAGCCGGGCTTTTCTCAGTAGAATAGTATTTCGCAATCTCGATGTACTCGTTCAAAGTCACTTTTGTTGGAATTGATTTGAATGTCATCAATTCCGTAATTGCCATTTGAAGAATCAAAACGTCCATTTTTGCGATACGGTCCAATTCCCAATTGTCAGTTAACTTATCGATAACCGCCAACGTTTCTGTTTGCTTGTTTACAGTTTGACGAAGCAATGTTCTCACGAATTCCTGCTCATCATCCTTGTCTTTGTATAATGGTAACACTTTGATTTCCAAACCTTCTTCAGCAGATTTAAGTGTTTTAATTACCATTTGACAAGCTAAATCAATATCGTCGATCCAGAAAATGTTCTTCTCTTCGAAGTAAGAATAAAGAATCTCAGAATTGGCGATATCGGACTTAAATAAGTTGATAGCAAAATTTCTGTCTTCCTCATACCCTGCTTCTTCATTGTTCATGTGAAGAATATAGTTTTCACTTTCTTTCAGTCCGTTGAAGATCTTTCTGAAGATTTCTTGTTCAATATCACCAACCCAATTCACTGTTCTGTCTTCACTCGCAAAGCGTAAACTTTTTGAATCTTCCAGTTGAGCAATCAGTTTGTTGTCGATGAATTTTGTGTTTGGGTTTAAATCTTCATCAGTTGGCATCAATTTCTTAGTGTTCTCCTCAATTCGTGTAACACCTAAACGTTTGATCTCGCCAAAGGTTAGTAACAGGTACAGATACAAATCGTATATGCGCTCTACAGAAGCCAGCAGTTCTTTCTCGGTTTTAGCCAAGTTCACTTCTTCTGATTGAAAATAGGCATATACTGCCTGTAAAACTTTAATCCGTAAATGTCTCCTGTTTAGCATTTTATCTATCTATTATTAAAGCGGAAGTTTAATTTTTCCGATTGCAGCAATACGCTCTTCAGCCATTTTATTTGCAATCTGATAAGTTGGGATTCCTTCAGATTTAGAACGACTAATGATATTTCCGATTGTAGTGTAGATTTCTTCAGCTTTTTGCATTGACCATGCAGCCGGTAAGCTTGCAACTTCAGAATAACAGTTAATTACACCTCCTGCGTTGATCGCGAAATCCGGAGCGTAAATAATCCCTTTATCCATCACAGCTTTTCCGTGAATTTGTTCTTTTGCCAATTGGTTGTTTGCTGCACCAGCAATGATTGAACACTTCAAGCGACTCAAAGTATCGTCATTTACAGTTGCACCAAGAGCACATGGAGCATAAATGTCCATATCAACATCATAAATATCATTCAAACCAATAACTTCAGCGTTGTAAGTAGAAGCTACTCTTTTCAAAGTTTCTTCGTGAATATCTGTGATATAAACTTTCGCACCTTCAGAAGATAAGTGTTTTACTAAGTATTCACCAACGTGACCAACTCCCTGAACAGCAATCTTCTTACCTGATAATGAATCAGATCCAAACTGTGCTTTAGCAGAAGCTTTAATTCCCATGTAAACACCAAATGCAGTTACGGGAGACGGATCTCCACTTTTTCCAGGTAAACCAACAACGTGTGGCGTTTCCATTGCAACGTAAGACATGTCAATTGGTGAAATACCAACGTCTTCTGCAGTAATGTACTTTCCAGCTAAACTGTGTACAAACTTTCCAAAACGACGGAAAAGAGCTTCACTTTTCATACTGCGAGCATCTCCAATGATAACCGCTTTACCTCCACCAAGATTCAATCCTGAAATAGAGTTTTTGTAAGTCATACCACGAGACAAACGCAAAACATCGTTTAATGCCTCCATTTCGTTGTTGTATGCCCACATTCTTGTTCCTCCCAAAGCAGGACCAAGCGTAGTATTGTGAACTGCGATAATTGCCTTTAATCCAGTTTCATTATCTGAACAGAACAACAATTGCTCGTGTCCAAATGCACTCATCTGAGAAATAACGGGGTTTTCGCTTAAATTAACATTGGAAATATCTTTAACTTCTACCATAACTTAAGAACTTAATTTTTTTCAAAAAACAGTTTTCTAAGGCTATTCATTACTTTTGTAGCTTACGTAATAACGCCTGAAGTGGCGCAAAAATAGGAAGAATAAGATGAAGTCTCTAAGCTATTTGAACAAATATTTTTACAAGTACAAGTGGAGCCTTCTTTTGGGTTTGATTTTCATTGTTCTAAACAACTATTTCGGCGCCCGAATGCCTATCATTCTAAAGAAGGCAATTAAGGTTTTGCTCGATTCAAAAACAGCAGAAACCGGATCTTTTTGGACTAGTGAAGTGTTTACTTACGCCATGATGTTCGTCGCGTATTCATTGATCTCAGCGTTCTTTCTCTTTCTAACCCGACAAATGATCATTGTTGTGTCGCGTAAGATAGAATACGACTTAAAGAATGAGATTTATGCGAAATACCAGGAATTGCAGTTCAACTTCTATAAAGATCAACGAACGGGTGATTTGATGAACCGTATTTCAGAGGATGTTAGCCAGGTCAGACAATACTTAGGTCCCGGAGTTATGTACACCGCAAATCTAATTGTCCTCTTCCCTCTTATTTCCTATCAAATGTTCATGCTGGACGCGGAACTGACGATGTATGTGCTGATTCCTCTCCCAATTATGACTTTACTGATTTATTTCGTCTCAAATAAGATGAATAAAGCCGGGAAAGAAGTGCAGCAGGAACAAAGTAAACTGAACACAATTGCGCAGGAAACATTTTCCGGAATGCGTGTAATCAAGGCTTATCGACAAGAAAAGCATACGAACAATAAGTTTGAAGAAAGCTCGAATGAGTATCTGAGAAGACAGATGCGCTTGGTACGAATCAACAACTTGTTTATGCCGACGATCATGCTTCTGATTGGTGCTAGCAGTATGCTGTGTATTTATATTGGCGGAAGCATGGTAATTAATCGTGTACTCACGGCTGATGTCGTGATTGCGTTTATCATGTTCATATATAAGATGACCTGGCCGTTTGCGAGTGTGGGTTGGGTAACAAGTATTATTCAGCGGGCTGCAGCATCGCAAACACGTATTAATGAGTTTCTTAAAACAGAACCGGATATCAGAATTAATGAAGGGAAAGAAATTGAAGCATTTGAGAAGATTGTTTTTGATAATGTCAGCTTCAGATACAATCCTGAATTGCCCTACACGCTTTCAAACATCAGTTTCGAACTGAAGAAAGGACAGGTGCTGGGTATTATTGGAAGAACCGGTTCCGGGAAATCAACGTTGTTAAAGCTTTTGGTTCGACAGACTGATCCAACTGAAGGTAAAATAACAATAGACGAAAATGATTTGCGATCGTTGAATTTAAGTTCTTACCGCGATAAAAGCGCTGTGGTTCCTCAGGATATCTTCTTGTTTTCCGAAACAATTAAGAACAATATTCTTTTTGGAACGAATAGAACTGATGTTCAGGATTCTGAAATCGAAAAGGTGGCTGAAGATGCGCATGTACTCCACAATATTCAGGAATTCCCTGAGAAATTCGAAACGCTTTTAGGGGAACGTGGTGTGAATTTGAGTGGCGGACAAAAACAACGTGTTTCTATTGCCAGAGCCTTGATTCGCAAGCCTAAATTGTTGGTTCTCGACGATTGTTTGTCGGCTGTTGATACAGAAACAGAGGAAATTATTTTGTCGAAGCTTGATAATTACAGCAAGGATTTCGATACGACAGTTGTTATTGTAAGTCATAGAATTTCAAGTATCCGCAACGCGAATCATATTCTAGTGTTAGAAGACGGTAAAATTGTTGAACAAGGAACTAAGGACGAATTACTCCAGTTGAATGGTGTTTTTGCAGAAATAACTACTCAGCAGTTATTGGAAAACGACTCAATTTCCGGACTTCAGGAGTAAATAATGGTCTAACTTA
>CAMLET010000301.1 GCA_946479125.1 uncultured Flavobacteriales bacterium | reverse complement strand
ATTCGTAAAACGGCAAGCTATTCAATAAATCAAGAAGGAAATAATTCAATTCTCCTGAACGAGCAATTTCACCGTTCTTATCATAAGCCAAACCTTTAGAATGAACCAATTTATTCAACGGCAGGTTTCCCGGACAAACATCAAAAGCTTTTACATTTCCGTTTTTTATGATTGAAATATTCGCGAAACCACCAATATTAACGAATGCTTCTGCTACGCTTCCAAATAGATAATGATCACCAATTGGAACCAACGGAGCACCTTGTCCACCATGAAGTACATCTTTCGTTCTAAAATCACCAATAGTTTGAATTCCGGTTTCCACAGCAATTATTGCAGGATTTCCAATTTGAGTGGTGTACTTTTTCTCTGGCTGATGATAAATTGTTTGTCCGTGAGAAGCAATTGCATCTACTTCTGACTTATTGATTCCGTATTTGGCAATGAACTTATTTACTGCATCTGCAAAGAAGTAACCTAATTCTGCATCAAGCTTCATAATTTGAGCTCCCGGAGCGGTAATTACTTCCAGCAATTTACCAACCAAATGATCTGAATAAGCAATTGTTTCAGAAGCAATTATTTTGTGCGACCATGTTGTCGAATCGTTTTTAGTCAATTCTGTATAAACAATATCGAGTCCATCCAAAGAGGTTCCCGACATTAATCCGATGATTTTATATGTTCGCATAAGTGTAGTTAACAAGTTTATAGGTAAATTTGCCTTCTTTAACATAACAGGGAAAACAATTTAAAAACGAAATTTAAACGAAAACAAGGGAATAAAACATTCATTTGTAAACACTTGAGTAATCGTTCGATTTAAATTGATTTGTCCCATAACAAAGATAAAATAAACTCACATACGAAATGAATTTCGAGCTAACAGAAGAACAAAAAGCAGTAAGAGACGCTGCTAGAGACTTTGCACAAAACGTGTTAAAGCCTGGAGTTATTGAGCGCGACCGTGATCAAAAGTTCCCGGTTGAAGAAATGAAACAACTTGGAGAACTAGGTTTCTTAGGAATGATGGTTGACCCGAAATACGGCGGTGGCGGTATGGATACTATGTCATACGTACTAGCAATGGAAGAAATTTCTAAAGTTGATGCTTCTTCTTCAGTTTGTATGTCTGTAAACAACTCTTTGGTTTGTTGGGGATTGGAAAAATTCGGAAGTGAAGAGCAAAAAATGAAATTCTTAGTTCCTCTTGCTACAGGTGAGAAAATTGGAGCATTTTGTTTGTCTGAGCCAGAAGCTGGTTCTGATGCTACTTCTCAACGTACAACTGCAGTTGACATGGGAGATCACTACTTAGTAAACGGAACAAAAAACTGGATTACTAACGGTTCAACTGCATCTACTTACATCGTGATTTGTCAAACCAATGCTGAATTGGGTCACCGCGGAATTAACGCTTTGATCATTGAGCGTGGAATGGAAGGATTTATCGTTGGAGCAAAAGAAGATAAATTAGGTATTCGCGGAAGTGATACACATACATTGATGTTTAACGACGTTAAGGTTCCTAAAGAAAATAGAATCGGTGAAGATGGATTTGGATTCAAATTCGCAATGAAAACGCTTTCTGGTGGTCGTATTGGAATTGCTGCTCAAGCACTAGGAATTGCAGGTGGAGCATTTGAATTGGCTGCTGCATATTCTAAAGAACGTAAGGCTTTCGGAAAAGAGATTTACAAGCACCAGGCTATCGCTTTCAAAATTGCTGATATGGCAACAGAAATTGAGGCTGCTCGTTTGTTGGTTTACCGTGCTGCTGCTGATAAAGATGCAGGACGTAACTTCGATCAATCATCTGCAATGGCGAAATTGTACGCTTCTAAAGTGGCAATGGAACAAACGGTTGAAGCGGTTCAAATTCACGGTGGATACGGATATGTGAAAGAATACCACGTTGAGCGTTTGATGCGTGATGCAAAGATTACTCAGATTTACGAAGGAACTTCTGAAGTTCAGAAAATCGTTATCTCAAGAGGGGTTTTGGCTGACTAATTCAAGCTACGAATAAGTATTTGGACGTCCGTCCGCCTTTGGCGGGTGGACGTTTTTTTTGCCACGAATGCACGAATTTTAGCTCGGTTAACACGCTCGCTGAATAAAGCTGCAAATTGATAGTTTAATGAAACATTCGTAATTCAAAAGAAACCTAGTCTTCTACAGGGCTAAACACAAATTCGAATGTGGTTTTAGGATACGTGGTCATTTTTAATGATCCTTCCAATTGATGCGTTAGCGAGTCTATCAAATCCAAGCCAAAGCTGCCTTTTTTATTTGGTTCTTTCCACGTTCCGCTATCGGAGTATTCCAGACGGCATTTTGTTCCTTCCAAATGATGGAAATTGATACTGATCGAGCAGTCCTCGTATTCGTCGAAAGCGTATTTGAGTGAGTTCGAAATCAATTCGTTCAAAATCAGCGCTAAGGGAACTATTGAGCGTAATCCAACAGATTCAACAGTGCAATTGATATCAATTCGAACATCATAGCCACTTTGGTACGACGAAAATAAATCTCGGGTTAGTCCATCTAAATATTCGTTCAGGCGCATTGACGAAAGCTCATCTGTTTGATACATTTTCTCGTGTATCATAGACATGGCAATTACACGATGTGTTGCATCCTTAAATTTTGCAATGGCTTCGGGACTTTCCAACTCTCTTGACTGTAAACGCAATAAGCTGGTAATGATTTGAAGATTGTTTTTCACACGATGGTGAATTTCCTTCAGCATTACAGTTTTTTCTTCGTTCTGCTGTGAAATGATGTCGTATTGCTGACGTAAGGTTTTCTGCGCATTATCCAACTGTTCTTTCGCGTGAATGGAACTAATTGAATACTGGAAGATCAAATAACCTATGATTAAAAAGCATGAACAAATATTGATTGCCTGAATGAGTAATTGTCCCTGCGTCAATTCAGCATTTTCAACCAACTCCGGACTATTCAAGCGAATCATTACATAAAGAACAGCAGAAACAGTATTTATTCCTGTAAACACCATTCCATAAATTGGTCGTAACAACAGGAATGCAAACAACACTGCAATTACCATCCAGAGTAAATCTGCAAAATGAGGATGATCTTTTACCATCCAAATTCCGAACTGACAGGCCAAAATTCCAACGAAAGAAATGAAAAATCCAACAGCTTTAAAGTTCTGTGTAGTACGGATATAATACACGGCGATCAGCAAACAAATCAATGGAACCATTGTGATTAGTGCAATCTTATAGATCTGAAGGACACATAGTGCAATCTGCAAGATAGATACAATAGCCGTGATGAAGATTGTTGCGCGATACGCCAAATAATATTTGGACAACTGATCGTAATCGTCTGTCTCTAGTTTAGGGGGCGTAAATATGTTCCTTAGCGCTGCAATCATTAACAAGATTATTTTAGCTTGATTACAAAAATAGAAATACAGACTTAACCTGCTGTTAATTCAGGTAGTTTTTCGTGTACTACAATTGCTGTATTTTTAAAACTCTTGCAATCCCATCACTTCAAATTATATACTTTAGTCAAATACTCACACACGAAAACACATCATTATGAAAACGTTAGGAACTATTTTGTTGATGTTCATTGGAACAACAACTTTCGCCCAATCACTTAAATCAGCTGTTGATTGCGACATGAGTTTACAAATTGTATCTGAAGACGGGAACAATGGACTTGGAGTAACTTTTGATGAGAAGGGACAACGTTATTACACGGCATTTGCAGGTAATTCAACCTACCCTCTTGAGGCATTCAATGTTCTTGGTAATTATGTGTATACCACTGAATTGGGAATTGATGCCCGTGGATTTTGGTACAACCCAAGTAAAAATTGCCTGCAAGGAATCGGATATGGAAACAAAGACGCTTATTCAATTGCTGTTACACCAAGCTTAGGGACAACCGCTGTTGCACCAACAATCATTACTGAAACAGAAACTTACGGAATGGAAACACAGCAGGTTGGTGTTTACTGTGGTAAAAAAGGACTGTTATTCGTTCAAAATGGTTCAGCACATTTTTTCAAAAAACCAGGAAAGAAGGCAAAGATCGTTCCCTTGACGCTATACTCTAGTCAAGATGCCTTGAATATGATCAGCCCGATTTACACTGGAGTTAAAGGAAAAGAAATTGGTTTATTCAATTCTGAATCGATGACTATGGAATTTTATTCTGCATCCAACGGGGCATTTGCCGGAGCAGTTAACCTGAACTACTATGCTTGCGTTGAAGAGATCGATACTCCTTACTCTTTCAGAGTTTCGTATGCAAACAATCGCGTTTGGATTTATGATACTTACTCTAGAAGCTGGTTAGGATTTTCTATTTGGAGTTGATTTTAAACACATAGGCCACATAGTTGATTCACATAGTCAAATATTTTATATACAAAGAAGACCAATCATTAATACGATTGGTCTTTTTATTTAAAGCATAAAAAAGCCCTGGACTGAGGTTACTCGAAGTGCCAGGGCTTTTAATATAATTTCAAGAACTACTTCTTATCAACCTCTACCGAAGCTAACTCATCAGCCTGGTAAGCGCCAGAATCCAATTTGTCTTTCAATTTCTTGAATGTTTCGATAGTGTATTCTACATCTTCCAAAGTGTGCGCTGCTGTTGGAATAATTCTCAACATGATCACATCTTTAGGAACTACCGGATAAATAACGATAGAACAGAAGATATTGTAATTCTCACGTAAATCGAATGTAAGGTTTGTTGCTTCTGCAAGACTTCCTTTCATGAATACCGGAGTAACTGGTGAGTTTGTTGCACCAATATCAAATCCGTTTTCTTTGAATCCTGTTTGAAGAGCATTTGCAATTTCCCACAATTTGTTTTTCAATTCTGGTTTCGTTTTCAATAACTCCAA
>CAMLET010000300.1 GCA_946479125.1 uncultured Flavobacteriales bacterium | reverse complement strand
ATTTTTGAACGTGAGAATGGATCTTTGGTGAAATTAAACGGTTTCAATGGTAATCTTATTGAGCGCAGAAAAAGTCCAAGCGGATATGATGATTTAATTATTCGATTTGCTGATAATCAGGATAATGTGCTAATTTATTTCAATTGCTTGTTTAAGTGGGTTGACGGTAAATATGCTTATCAATACTGTGAAGAGATCGATGAAAATGGTCCTGCAAAAATTAAAGCCGAGTTCAGAGATTCAATGGGTGTCGAAATCAAAAAAATCCTGGATAAAAACAATATGTTGTTCTAGAAATGAGATTGGTTTTCGTTCTTTTTGCTCTTGCTTTTATAGCTTCTTGTCAGTCAGAAGATGATGTAAAGAAGATTGATCATGGTATTTTTCTTCATGATAAGTCGTCAAAAGTATGGTTGATTGAGAAAAAGCTTCAGGGTGAAAAAGACTTTACACCTTTGGAATTTGAATACAGGGAAATTGTAGTTTTCCACAAAAGCGGTAATGCCTATTTCCATAAATTGAATACTTTAGGAAAGAAGAGAGGATTGAAAATGACCTTTACTCTTGATTGGAAAAAGCGAACATTTGTTTTGGAGAATTCAAGCATGACAAGGAGGTTTAAAGTGAACTCTTTAGGTAGAGAACGTTTTGTAATTACTTCCAATGCAAAGGATTATAATTACCAGTTAGTACTTATCCCTTTTCCGGAGTATTAACGGAAGTTATTAACAGAAATGCAACTGCATGAATCCTGTTGATGCTGATGTTCCGTGAGTTTTTCACCATTTAACTTGCTCTCGTCTAGCTTGTTTCCACAAGCACTTATCAAAAGCTGACGCTTTTTCTTATTTTTGTTTAAACCTTGGTTATGAAGAAGCTATTATTTGTGTTTGCTATTGGGATTTTTGCTGCGTCTTGCGGTGGAAATGAAGAATGTAAGGATTGTGATAAGGACAAAGAGCCGGTAAAAGACACGGTTGTTGATTCATTTGATGATGCAATTAAACGCGATACTGCAACATCACGTACCAAGGAACAACAAATCAATCACGAAAAGATCGTTAAGAAATACGGCGAACAATGGGATTTCTGTAAATGTATCATTTCATTAGATTCAATTGATGATGCCGTTCAAGGTGGTAATACCAGTGAAGCGCTTTTCGATCGTTGGAGTTATGTGGATGACAAATGCAAGGAAATTACGACTTTCGATAATCAAACGCCAGACGAGCGCACAAAGCATGAAAAACGTGTAGCTCGCTGTTTGAAAGAAGCGGGGCTAAAGAAATAGGTTATCTTCCGCCGCGGCGGACTCGATAACCTTGTAAATTTCTTAGAAGCTTTTCTTCTTTTGATTTAGTTCTACACTCAATCCAACATAGAAATTTCTTCCTTGCTGCTGAATTCCAATGTTTTTCAGTGAAGACAAGTGATTAATGTACTTGGTATTTGTCACATTTTTGACTCCACAAGTAAAGTTAATCTTATGTGTTGATTTCTCTTGATTACTCAGTAGAAGCGACATTCCTAGATCCAGTAATGAATAAGCGCCAGTATTCGTTTCAAAATCTGCGATTCGATCTTGCTTGAAATTGTAGGAGTATTGAATCACAAAGAAGCCTGCATTTACTCCGTAATTTGAATTGGTGCCCATCGGAATCTTTACGGTTGAATTTATTCTAGACTGCGGAATGAATGGGAGAGAAGTTCCCGAATGTTGTTCTCCACGAACGTAAGAATAATTCACTTCCAGATGCAATCCGTCTACGGGATGTGGGTGAATGTGAAATCCAGCGTCAATTCCATACAGAGAAACATTATTTGCCTGTGAATATTGGTAAACCGGACGTTCATCTATCACTGAGTCAATTGGATTCAGATAAATGTAGTTATTGATTTGGTTGAAGAATGGATTGATGACCAATGAGAAGTGTTGTTTCGAATATTCGTAAGTGAAATCAACCTGCGTTGCATTTTCTGTTTTTAAAGCGGTAGAACCAATTTCATATCTTAAAGCGCCTTCATGAGCACCATTTGCCAGTAGCTCAGAAGTGTGTGGTGCACGGAAGCCTGAAGAAACACTGATTCTGTAAAGTGCATGCTCAAAACGATGCATAGCTCCAACAGAATAATTGATACTTACGAATTGTTTTCCAAAAGAGATGGAATCGTCAACTACTTTAATGTCTCGCATGTCGGCACGAATACCAGCTTGAACATTGTGTTCCAATAATTTTGAATCGAGAACTACAAAAACACCATTGTCTAAACTGTTCGCATTTGGAATGAGGCGTTCTTCCGCTGTTTCAGCGTTTCTATTCATCTGATACATTCCCTGGAGTCCAGCGCTCAAATGTGAGTTGTAATTCAGTCGTTTTGTATATCGAGCAGTGTATACAGAAGTGTTTAGTTTCATTGAAAGTGCCGCTGTGTCTAAGTTGTCTTCAAATTCACTTAAGTGGTTGTTCGTGTTTCCTAAATTGAAAACCAACGAACTTTCATTGTTAAAGAAGAACTTGTTTTCAAACGAAACAATGTGATTTTGAATTCCCTGAAATGGAGTTGTTAATGATCTTCCGGTTTTATTACTTTGGTAGGAGAGTGGCGTAATGATTGAATCTTCAGATTCTCCCGGAATTCCAACATGAGAATTCAAATAAGTATAACGGATATTGGTCACCCATTTTCCTCTGTTATAACCTAGAGCAAGTTTCGCGATTTGGTCGTTGTAACGCGAATTGATCAAGTAATTCTTGTTTGGTAGACGAAAATCTGCGGCTGAATTATATCCCGCAAAAATGTTCATTCTTAAATGTGTTTCAGCGAATTTTACACCAATTGAATTCTGTGTATTGTTGCCGTTGAATTCGAATGAACTACTCAATTTCTCTTCTGTTGTTCCGTAAGAAGCATAAGCTTCATCAGTGAAATACAGGATTCCTCCAAGTGCGTCAGAACCGTAATACAAGCTTGAAGGTCCTTTTATAACTTCTACAGTTCCAATACCAAGAGAAGTCAAAGCCATTCCGTGATCGCTTCCCCATTGCTGATTGTCGACCCTGATTCCATTCAATAAAGTAAGAACTCTAGTTCCGCTTAATCCGCGAATAACGGGTTTACTGATCCCATTTCCTGTTGAAGCTGAATAAACTCCAGGAATCTTTGAAAGTGCTTCTCCAATATTCGTAGCTTTTACTTCATTTAGCTCTGCAATTTTCTTTCTTTCAATATGTGCGACACTTTCCTTTTGAACCAATCCTCGTGTATCCACAATTACCACTTCATCGAGAGAAATATGGTTGGTTTCCAATTCTATGCGAAGTGTATCCTTGTCTGCCGATTTTCTAGTTCCGATGAACGATTTGTATTCCGTTACGTCAACTATAAACTGGAATTGCTGAGGCAGTGAAGATTCTATCACGAAAACGCCATTCAAATCCGTTTGCGCTGAGATCCCTAATTCATATAAGCTGACATTCGCCTGGATGATTGGTTGCTGCGTTTCTTTGTCGACGACTTTTCCAACGAAAGTTTGGTTTTGAGCTTTCACAGTGAATGCTGAAATAATGACTAAAACGAAAAGGAATAACTTCATGATAATGCAATTATGTTGCAAATATAGGAATGAATTTGATTTAAATGCAATATTGTTGCGATAAAAGTTTAAGCACATAGATATCATAGCTGAAACATAGTCACATAGCCCTTTTTTTTGAATGGTACTATATTACTTATTTTCTTATGCCGAAATTGTTTTCTATATGCAACTATGTGACAAATCTATGTGACTATGAGTTTAAATAAAAAACGGTACCCATCACTGAATACCGTTTCTATTATTTTGTTGCGATCGATTAATAGTAAATCAAACGGCGAACTTTAGTGATGTGTTTCGCTAAGCGAATTACTTGTTTCGTGTAACCAAACTCATTATCGTACCAAGTGTAAAGAACAACATTCTTTCCATCAGGAGAAACGATAGTTGCATGAGAATCGTAAACTGAACAACAAGTGTTTCCGATGATATCGCTAGAAACCAATTCCGGATCGTAAGAATAGAAAATTTGGTTTACCAATTCACCTTCCAAAGATGCAGAACGAACGATATTATTTACTTCTTCAATTGTTGTAGTTCCGTTCAATTCCAAAGAAAGAATCGCTAAAGATCCGTTTGGAGTTGGTACACGAACCGCGTTAGCAGTCAATTTATCTTTCAAGTCTGGAATTACCTTAGTAACCGCAGCACCAGCTCCAGTTGAAGTAATTACCATGTTGATCGCCGCTGAACGTCCACGACGAGATGACTTATGCATGTTATCCAACAAGTTTTGGTCATTCGTGTAAGCGTGAACTGTTTCAATATGTCCCTTTACAATTCCGTACTCGTCATTAATAACTTTAAGGATTGGAGAAATAGCATTTGTAGTACAAGAAGCTGCTGAGTAGATTTTCTCGTTCTCAACATCTAATGTTCCCTGGTTAATACCGTAAACTACGTTTGGAATCTCTTTTCCAGGAGCAGTTAACAATACACGAGAAACACCGTTTGACTTCATATGTCGTTGTAAAGCTTCACGGTTCGTGAAAACACCAGTATTGTCGATAACCAAAGCATTCTTAATTCCGTGAGCTGTATAATCTACATCTTCAGGATTAGAAGCATCAATCATTTTTACAGTATGACCATTGATGATCAAAGCTTTGTTTTCTAAATCTTCAACAACAGTTCCTTTGAAAGCACCATGAACAGAATCAGAACGCAATAAAGCAGCACGTTTGATAATGTCTTTATCTGAAGCTCCACGAGTAACGATTGCACGTAAACGCAATTGTTGTCCTTTACCCGCTTGTTTGATCAACTCACGAGCAGCCAAACGACCGATACGACCAAAACCGTACA
>CAMLET010000299.1 GCA_946479125.1 uncultured Flavobacteriales bacterium | reverse complement strand
GTGAAACTTGCTCTTTCACTATTTTCTTTTCATCCAATTTAACAGTCGACTGAGCTTCAGCGGAAAGTTCTTCAAACGACAAATTGAAACGATTCAAAATGTACAGGAGTAATTCTCTTTCGTCGTCAAGCAATTCATGATCAACTAACGACAAGTAAGTCAAAAATTCAAACAGTTGTAATTTTTGTTCGTGATTCAGTTTCTGACTGCACCAAAAAGCCAACTCGTCCAGATCAATTGAATTCCAAATGGCAAAATCAAACGATTCATCGACCTTGCATTTGGCATCAGGAAAGTGTTTTTTGATATACTTGTTTACCCAAACTTCCTTCGTTCGAATATGAATTCTTCCGCGTTTTGATATGCTGGCGGCAAAAACGATAAACACTTCTGCAATATTGTTTTCTGTTGTACCGAAATCAAGCGGGATACGACCGTCATTCCAGCTCATTACTCGTTTTCTGTTTCTGAAAAACTTATAAACGAGATAAGCAATCGCCAATACGAAAGGAAGTGAATACCAAAAAAGATATTCGTTGGCTGTCATACCAGTGGGTAATCTGAGACCTCGGCGATATAAGATTAATTCAATATTGGTTTGCATTCTAGATTGTAGAATTCGAAAGTATTAATAATTCGTTTAACTCGATTCTATAACAAAATCAATTTAGTAGAGATATGAACCAATACCCGTGAATAATAAAGCTTTCGTCATCCCGTTGTAGTAGAAAGAGCGGTTATCTTTACCTTGGATAGCGCTGAACATACAGACTCCTTAATTCTTCAATATGAACGCAATACGCAAAGACTGGAACGAAATAAAAACCAACGATAGCTGGGCCATCTTTAAAATCATGTCTGAATTCGTAGAAGGTTACGAACGAATGGCACGAATTGGACCTTGTGTATCGGTTTTCGGTTCAGCACGAACAAAAGAAGATAATCCATATTACCAATTGGCAATTGAAGTTGGTGAAAAGCTAGCTGAGGCAGGATACGGTGTAATTACAGGTGGTGGACCAGGAATTATGCAAGCTGGAAATCAAGGTGCATTTCAAGCGGGTGGAAAATCAGTTGGATTAAACATCGATCTTCCTTTTGAGCAAAATCACAATCCGTTCATTGACGCAGAACATAACTTAACATTCGATTACTTCTTCGTAAGAAAAGTGATTTTCGTAAAATACTCTCAAGGATTTGTCATTCTTCCTGGTGGATTCGGAACTTTGGATGAATTGTTCGAAGCGATTACCTTGATTCAAACGAAAAAGATCAATAAACGCCCAGTTGTATTAATTGGTCACGAGTATTGGGATGGATTGGTAGAATGGGTTCGTCGAATTATGTTGGAAAAAGAGCATAACATCTCGGAACATGATATGAACTATTTGAAAGTTGTTGGAACAGCTGACGAAGCTGTGAAATACATTGAGGATTTCTACAAAACGCACGAATTAAGTCCGAATTTCTAATTACAGATTACGAGTTACAAATAATGATGATGCTGATTTTGTCATTATTTTCGGAAATTCATGGATTTTGGGAATTTCCCTTTTTCGGGATTTCGTCCCGCACGTGCGGGACCTCAGGAACCTAAATAAATAGTTCAACATCGTGAATTCGCTTGAATTTTAAGCGTTAACGGCATTCACAATTTTAAGCGCTGCACCAGCATTCTCTCTGAAAACAGCAGAAAGCTCTGCTCCAATTTGCATCTTGCTTGTTAAACTCTTATTGAGCTCACGAGTGAATTCATCCGAGTTATTTACAACCGTCGCCACACCACGATTGGTAAACAATTGTGCTTCCGGAAAGCGTTCGAATTTTGGTCCAATCAAAACCGGAACTCCAAAAGCACCAGGCTCCAAAATGTTGTGCAGTTTACCTGTGAATCCGCCACCAACATAAGCAACAGTGGCGTAACGGTATGTGCTTGTTAACTGACCAATTGTATCAAGAATCAAAATGCGTTTGGATGAATCGTTGAAACGGGTATAGCGAACAACTTCGTCTCTGAATAATGCTTCAATTGATTCCACGTGACTTTCCGAAATATCGTGCGGGGCAATGATTACTTTCATTGTTCTGGAAGCCATCATTATTGCCGATAGAAACGTTTCTTCATCAACAGTCCAGGAACTTCCTAAGAGCAAAACTTCTTCGTCCTTCACAAACTGTTCAACAATGCCATTAGAAACCTGCTTCTCTTTCACAGCAAGCATTCTATCATAACGTGTATCACCAGTTACTTCAACCTTTGTAATTCCGATAGATTTCAACAAATCGGCTGAACGTTGATCCTGTACATAGAAATAATCAAACAATCGAAGTGCCTTGCGAAAGAAGCCTCCGTACCATTTAAAAAAACGATGTGTTGGTCGGAATAAACTGCTTACGCCGTAAACTTTTGCGCCATAACGACGAGCAGCTTTCAGGTGGTTATACCAAAATTCATACTTCACAAAAAACACCTTGGAAGGACGAATTGTATTTACAAAGTGTTCTGCCTTTCGTTTTGTGTCAATAGGAAGATAAACCGCAAGATCAACTTTATGGTCGCGCTTATTATAAAATTCCATTCCAGATGGACTGAAAAAAGTGACAATCAGAAAGATTTCCGGATTTTGTTCTTTGAATGCGTTCATCACGGGTAAACCTTGATCGAATTCACCTAATGATGCACAATGAAACCAGTAAACTTCTCTGTTTGAAGGAATATCTTCCGGTTTCGGAAGATCCTTTCTTCCCAAAATCCACTTTTTCGCTTTAGGATTGAAGAACGATGCGATCCACATTAAACTGTAGAGTACGCGAATCCCAAATCCGTATAACAATCGCATCAATCGAAATAATAATCTTTTGCTTTACGCTGGTAGATAGGAATAAACCAACCCAATTTAAATCCATACTGGATATCCAAACGTTGGCCTTTATCTACCGGAGTATCTGGTTGATCATAAAACACCTCACGACGATTTTGAGTGAACCCTTCGTTGATGTAAAAGCCACCATAGAAATTCACGATTCCTTGATTTGCCATGAACGCATAACCCAAAAATTGATGGGCACTTAAACCCGTTGTATATCTATCGTAACCTTTTCTATATTTCAACTCAATAGAAGGAATTACCTGATCCTGTGTTTCGATTCTATAGCGGTACTGAACATAACCAATACCACCGTGAACGTACAATCCTGAATTATTATTCGGACTAAAAATTGGAATTACTTTACCAATCATTGTGTTCACATTGAATCCGCGTGCAGAAACCACAACGGCCCCCACTTCGCCACTCTCATCAGTAATGTTTCCGTAACTATCGATCAACGCTCCGAATAAGTTGGGCTCCTTCACCGTTGGACCAAAAATGAAATTACCGTCCAATCCGTATACCCAGTTTCGCGTGGTTTTGTAACCCGCCATAAAACCCAGATTGTTCAGTGCTCCAAATCGATCTTTCAGATCACCTTCCGTAGCATTCAATCCGTAATGAATGGCAACCCACGGTGTGGCAATTGCCGAATCTTTGGCATTACGCTGAGCAGTTGCTGTTTTTACAAAGAACAACCCCAGTATAAAGAATAAATAGAATTTTTTCATGCACATTGTGTGACGTAAAAATAACGGTTTTATTGCCTGTTAAACTCCGATTTGACTAAACGGTGCTTTTTAAGTGATTAACTAAACTTCACCGCTTTTGCAGGAGAAATTCGTGCAACAACCATCGAAGGAAGAATCATTGCGGTTAAACAAACCAAAATAGTAACCACATTCAGCATAATAAATGTAAGCCAACTGAAACTGATTGGAACAGAATTCAAATAGTAAACCTCAGCGTCTAATGGAAGAATATTGAAGGTTTTTTGAACAATACAGAATCCGAAACCAATCAGGTTCCCCCAAAGCATTCCGCGCAACATCAGTTTTCCGGTTTGAATCAGGAAAATTTGTCGGATCTGTTTGTTCGTTGCACCCATGCTTTTTAGAATCCCAATAAGATTACTTCTGGTTAGAATCATCACCAATAAAGAGGAGCCCATATTGATAATTCCGATTAAGATCATCAACGAAATAATGATGATCATGTTGATGTCAAGAAAATCCAGCCATGCAAAAAGCTCTGGTTTCGATTGTTTGATATTGATGACCTCGATATTTTCCAGATTCTTTGGAATCATGTAAAGCGAACGTTTCACATCTTTTGTCAATTCATCCAATCGTTCAAAACTCTCTACAGATAATTCGTAACCGGCAATGTAATTTACGCAAGATCCATTTCCGGGATAACTATCGAATGTCAGTTCTTTTTCGCCAGCATTAATTGAAAAGCGATAACCCGTTTGATCGAGATAATTTTTCGTAATCGCCCCTTCATCATTCAATGTATAAGAGCACATCGTCTCCTTATTTCCGTTGACTTTGATTTCCAAATAAGCAGTATCCGCAATGGTTGTTTCACCATAACCTTCTACCTTTCCATTTACGGGTTCATCCATAAACTGGAAATAATCGGCAACAATTAAGCGAATGGTTGTGTCTTTGGTTGGACAGATCAGTTTACCAGCATATTTATCAAAACCTTCACCCCAATCGTATCTGAAATGACCGTTTCCACCTCGTACGTCAGCACGAAGCAGCAATTGTCCAAGAGCAACGGTATCTTCCACCATAATTTCAGCCTTGATTCCCCAATCGTTCAAATCCTGAACCTGACGCAAACTGGCAAATGCCAATTGTTTATCGCTTTCTTCAAATCCGGTTTCATACATTCCAACAATGTGAAATTGGCGTTGAATGGGTTGTTGTCCGACAAAAAGCGCGGTAATTGTATCGTTTAGCTTATAGTGTAAGTCACGCGCCATGCGTTTTGAAACCATAATTTCAATGGAAGCAGGATCTTTAAAAGAGGGAAT
>CAMLET010000298.1 GCA_946479125.1 uncultured Flavobacteriales bacterium | reverse complement strand
AGCGAGAAAACAGCATTTCCGAAGCGATTATTCTCCCAAATCATTGACTTGGTTTCTACATTGATGGCGCGAACTGTTCCATTTGTGGAGCCCAGATATAGAATTCCGTTATGTAAATGAATTACGTATGCGGGAGTATCCAATTTGATTGTAAAACCATCTTGTTCTCCGGTTTCCAGGTTCCAACGTGTCACAAAACAGTCGGAACTGGTGCTATACACATATTGATGATCTGTCGCTAAAGCGTAAATTGGACCGGCATGTCCACGAATAACTGTGGATCTGAGTTCCATGGCTTAATCCTCTTCCGGCTCGTCAGAATCTACTTGTTTCAAGCGTTCTGCGTAGTCTGAAGGTAAGAATTCGAAGAAGGTATCACCGCGTAAACCTAAACGCAAACATTCCAACGGAATAACTTCGTTTGGAGCAATATTTCCAAGGTTTACATTCGCCCCGAACAATTTGACAAACCAAACCTGCTGATTCTTTTGAGGAGCTTCCCACAAAATATCTTCTGGTTTTACGTGAGCAATGATCTTGTTGATCAACATGGTGTGCGCAGTTCCATTTGGACGGAAAACACCAACGTTTCCAGCCTCGCGACCTTCAGCGATAACTTTCCATGATCCAGCCTCCAATTCAGAACTCATCATCTTGATCCAGCGATTTGGGCTAATCAAAATTCCTGAATCCTTAGAACCAACTTCAGAAAGAACAGTTCTTTCCTTCGCTAAACGTGCAATCAGCTCTAATTTCTCGTCGTGATTGATAATGATCGATCCGTCAGAAATCTCTGCCAAATCCATCTTGTATTTATCAAGTACACGTAGATAATCTTCGAACTTGCCACGTGCATGAAAAGCTTCGAATAAAGTTCCTCCAAAGTATGGACGAAGATTCGCTTCGCGGTACAAATCCAATTTCTTTTCCAAATCGGCAGTAACGAAAGCAGTTCCAAATCCGAACTTGACAATATCGGTTAAATGACCAGAAGCTTCAACAAAGTTCTTAGCTTCCGTTAATCCTAATCCCTTGTCCATCATCATCGTAACACCGTTATTACGCGGTTGTGTCGTTCTCTCAGGGATATACGGAAGTGTAAAATTCAATGACATAATGTTTGCCTATAAATTGAGTTTTAATCGTCAAAAATAGTCTGCGAAATACTAATTCGAAAACCAGAAGTTAAAATTACCAATTATATCGAGGTTTGCGTACGGCAGTAAGAAAGATTACTAACAAAAGTGTGAACAATTCAAATAAGTGGAAAGTCAAAAGCGGAAAGAGGATATCTCGACTCGCTTCGACTCCGCTCAGCACGAGCCGCTCGATAACCGAAGCTCAAACCGTCATGTTCTTTATAAAAACCACTTATTTTCGGTCGTAACCGAACTCAGCATTTCTTTAAATAATCCATCTTCAGCTTCCCGTAATCGATCTTTGAGAAATGGCGTGGATCTTTGGGCAATTCACCAACTACAATTTCATCAACAAATGGAAACTTCTCCTTTAAAAAGTCAGGATTAGAAACAGGTAGTTCAAAGGCAACAAACAAAACAATTAAATCATTTATTTTCAATATTGTACCAACTTCTATTTCGTGTATTTGTTTAAGTTGATATTCCAAAATAAACGGCGAAAAAACCTGACCTTTTACTTCAAATAAATTTGCAGCGCGTCCCGTCAAATAGAGTAAATCGTCTTCACCGATAAATCCGCTATCGCCGGTTCTGTGCCAGCACTTCCCTTCTATTTTAATCTTGTTTCTGAGAACAGCTTCTTCGTTGTCCAAATAATCTGAAAGTACATGATCTCCAGCAACACAGATCTCTCCGATTAAACCAGGTTGCAATTGCATTCCTTCAAGTTCCAAAGATGAACTCACTGAAATATTCTCCTCCGTGATTGGAAGAATCAGCAATTCTGTAGTTCGATGCAATCTTCCAACACAAAGTCCATTCTTCGTTTCTATATTCCCGGCTTTTAATAAATCTGCTGAAATAGCACTGATAGGCTCAGCTTCCGTTGATCCATAAACAATGGCGACTTCTGTATTGGGAAATCCTTTCTTCAAAATCGCTCCTTCGTCAGGAAAAACGGGAGCTCCTCCGGTAAACACTTTATTCAATGTTGGAATGGAAACCTGATTTTTTGCGCAATATTCAGCTACGCGAATGGCAAAATACGGAGATGAAACCAGTCGATTTACTTTTTCATTCATCATCAGTTTCACCATGACTTCCGGCTTCATTTTTTGAGCTTTCTTTGCTTTAAACGGCACAATAACTGATGTACAACCAGCTCCAAGATTGATCAACAATACTATTGGTAGAACCGGCATGTCTACTTCACCTTCTTGCGGTTGAATTTTCTCTATCAAAGCCTCAAATTGGCTTTTTAAATGCGCATGCGTTCGAATAGCAGCCTTTGGAATTCCTGTACTTCCCGTTGTGAAAGTAATTAATGCAATATCATTTTCGGATGTTTCCGTTTTGGAATATGAAAGCTCTTTTTTGTAGTTCAATCCTAACTTTACCGGCGTATTCCTCAATTCCCTTGAGATAATTGATAACACTTTCACTTTCCAACCACCAATCCAGGCTTTGCAGTTGGCCAATCGACAACAAACATTCAATCGTTCCCTGCTCACCCATTCGTCCAGAAAAACAACTGTTGCACCAATATCAAAAAGCGCCAGAACAGTTCTGTACAGATCAATTCCCATGGGAACAAAAACAAGAACTCTGTCACCTTTCACTATTCCTTTCGACTGAAAATAAGCTGCTGTAGCTTTTATTTCATTTGCTAATTCTCCATACGAAATGCGCGAGCTTCCGTGCACAATTGCACATCTATCGGGCGTTTTCTCTGCGTGAGACAGGAACAGATCAGTGACATTTACTCTACTCATAATTCTTTTGCGTAAAGTACATATTCCTTGTATGGCTGGGAATTGAAATTTGCAGAAATATCCGTTGAAGTTGCGTCGTAGATCATAAATGCGTGAATTGCATCTTCCATCCCATCTTCGACAGCGCGTTTCATCACTTCCAACGCAACAACGTGACCAACTCCGGCATTTTCTTTACCGTATTTCCTTGCTACCGTCTTGTAAACGATTTGTTTTTTGTCCTTCTCCAAATGATTCTGAAAAGCAAAAACGAAAGCAATCAGTTCACCTTTTCTTTCAGCTAAAAGCACATATCGTGTTCCCAACTGACGAATAATTCCTGAATACTTCTTGTAAAATGTATCCCAGGTAATAGAAGTATAAATCGTGTTACGCTCAAAAGCGGCTTTCACCAATGGAAAGAGTTTTTCCAATTCCTGATGCAATTTAGAAACATCGAACTCTCGAACTATAATATCGTCTAATACCGAATCGTGAATTTTATCAGCAACTTTCTCATTTTCAATGGTGATATCACGTTCAATTCTGCTTTGGTAATTCAGGATAACTTCAAATCTCAATTTCTTGAACAAATCGTTGTAATACAATGGATGGAAAGGTTCGGAAAGAAAAAGCGGATTATCATGGTGCGCGCTAAAACGGTAATTGTCCCAGGTTGAACCATTCATTGGACCTAAAATGAATTTGAATCCATGTAATCTTGCCCACATTTCTACTTCATCCATTAGCATTTGTGCTACTTCGAACTTATCAATGCATTCAAAATTTCCGACACAACATGCTTTTTTACCTTTCCAAACCAATCCCGGATTGTTATACAAAGCCAAGCGACCAACTGGAACACCATTATCAGTGACCACGAAACACGCAACCAAAAATTCCGGATTCAAATCATCTGGCTGTAAAAAACCGACAGATCCTTCTTCGTAAACCGACTTCTTCACCTCTGCGAACAATCCAAAAAGCTTACTTGAAGTCAATAATTCATGTATTTCTAAACTCATAACGAAGCGAATAAACTCAATAATAAAACAACCGAAAGCGGAATTGTCAGGTTATCGATCCCTCTTCCACTAATGGCTTCAACAAAGGTTGCCCCAAGTGATACCAACAACAACTGATAGCCTGTATCAAATGAAAGCTCATTGTTGAAGAAGATCGAAAGTCCAGCCAAAACAAGAAAAGCGCTTATCAGAAACGCAGAACACCCCATGATGGTTTTCGTGTCTTTTCCAACGGTGAACTTCCCTCTTGGCCAGCGTTTACCAAACAATGCCGCCATTGGATCTGAAATTGCTAAAACGAGAATTGGAGCGTAAAAGAACATCAGATCGTTATCATGAAATTGATATAACAAAAAACACGAATAAACAGCAACCGGATATAAAATGCTTCCGTGAGATTCTCTGTCAATCGCATTTATCGAAGGCAGAAACTTGTATTTCAAACTAAATAGCAGAATCACAGCAAACGAAGCACAAAGTATCAAAACCGACCAGGAACTGGTTAAGAAAACGGGAAACATTAAAGTCAATGCTCCCGTTCCAAAATGAACGAGTTTACGCGTATGCTCCACTTTTGTAGAAGTTGTTCTGTGAATGAGTTCACTTAGTCCGAACAATCCTAAAAAGCAGGCTGAAAGCCAGGAAATGGGTAGTAAATCGGTAATCATATTTTTTGATCTAAATGAAATTGTTGGTAGAAAAATCCTTTATCGATAGCAGTAAGTTCTTTTGATAAAGCTCCTTGGTTCGTTATTTCGTCAGGAAACTGTTGAGCGATAGAACGTGTCACCATTAAATTCCAGTAAGCTAGTTTTCCTCCGGAATTCAGGCCGTTGATCAAACCTTTCGACACATTCTCAAACACTTCCGATGACATGTATTCAAAAATATTGGACAGATTCATGTAATCAAATTTTCCGTATTGGGCAATTGCATCTTCTGCATAGCCTTGAAAAACATGTAGTTTATCAAGATTCGTTTTTACTTTTTGGTAGTTTTCAGGCTCCAG
>CAMLET010000297.1 GCA_946479125.1 uncultured Flavobacteriales bacterium | reverse complement strand
GTATTTCTTTCAAGGTAAAATGGTGGTATAACATCAATGATCGAATGAAAGTTGGTGGCCGCTCTGGTTATGAGTATTTCCAGAAAGACGATAACTATTTGTATACAATTGCTCAATTCTTCCCGCGCATGTGTGTTTACAACGATGTGGAAGGTTGGCAAAACAAGCAGTTTTTAGGCAAAGGTGAATTTACTTTGCCTTTCGGTGATTACGAAGTTTCCATCACTGTTCCTTCTGACCACGTTGTGGCTGGGACGGGTGAATTGCAAAACGGTGCTGCCGTTATGACTGCTGCTCAACGCGAAAGAATGGTCAAAGCTAAGACTTCTGATGCACCTGTTTTGATTATTACTCAGGACGAAGCAATCGATAATGAGAATACTAAAGATTCCGGGACAAAAACCTGGATCTACAAAGCGAAAAATGTACGTGACTTTGCGTTTGCTTCCTCTCGTAAGTTCATGTGGGACGCGCAAAACCAAGCTGTAAACGGAAAGAACGTATTGTGTATGTCATTCTACCCGAAAGAAGGAAACCCGCTTTGGGAAAGATATTCAACTAAATTGGTGGCACATACAGTAAAAACTTACTCTAAGTTCACAGTTGATTATCCTTATCCCGTTGCAATCTCTGTTCACGCCAATTCAATTGGAATGGAATATCCAATGATTTGCTTCAACGGTGGTCGACCAAACGAAGACGGAACTTACTCTGAAGGCACGAAATACGGAATGTGGGGAGTAATTATCCATGAAGTTGGACACAACTTCTTCCCCATGATCATTAATTCTGATGAACGTCAGTGGACATGGATGGATGAAGGATTGAATACTTTTGTTCAGTACCTGACAGAGCAGGAATGGGAAAGAAATTACCCTTCACGTCGTGGACCTGCACATTTGATCTGTGATTACATGAAAGGTGACAAGCAGTTCATCTCTCCTATTATGACGAATTCAGAATCTATCTGGCAATTTGGGAATAATGCCTACGGGAAACCAGCTACAGCGTTGAATATCTTGCGCGAAACCGTAATGGGACGTGAATTGTTCGACTATGCTTTCAAGGTATATTGTGAGCGCTGGAAATTCAAACATCCAACTCCTGCAGATTTGTTCAGAACAATGGAAGATGCTTCTGGTGTTGACCTGGATTGGTTTTGGAGAGGATGGTTCTACACAACAGACTACGTAGATGTTTCTATGGAAAATGTAAAGCATTTCCAAATGAATACGAACAATCCTGAAGTGGAAAAAGCATTGAAGGAAGAACAGGATAAGGCTCGTCAATTAGGGATTGGTGAAATCAGAAATAAGGAAGCGATTAAACAGACAGTAAACGAAAAAGATACTGCCATAGATGATTTCTACAAAACACATAATTTCTACGAAGTAGATAAGTTGGATGAAAAAGCATACAATTCGTTTGTAGCTGATTTGACTCCGGAGCAAAAGAAACTATTGAATTCAAACAAGCACTTCTATGAAGTTTCATTCACCAATGTTGGTGGCTTGGTAACTCCGTTAATTGTTCAGGCTACGTTTACTGATGGAACCACACAGGTAATCCGTATTCCGGTTGAGATCTGGAGAATGGACCAAACTACAGTTACGAAAGTCTTCATTTTCGATAAAGAAGTGAAAGAATTACTTTTCGATCCGTTCCTGGAAACAGCAGATTGTAACTTAAACGACAATGCTTATCCTCCAAAGTCAACGCCTACCCGATTCCAATTGTTTGAACAAAAACAAACGAATGAGAATCCGATGCAGCGTCAGAAACGTTTGGAAAGCGGAAAATAAAATTGATAATGTAAAATGGAGAATTGATAAGCTTTTTAATTCTCCATTTTCAATTTACATTTTAAAAGATGAGAACATTACTACTTATTTCAATCATTCTGTTTAGCATATCTGCTTACGGGCAAAAAACTTCTAAAAAGAATACATCCAAAAAGTCGAAAACAGAAGTCAACTCAGCCGACGAGAAATATGGTGAATTCATAAAACTGGCCGACGCTGCGTATGCTCAAAAGGAGTATAGCGAAGCTAAAAACTATTATTTACAGGCAGTGGCAATACAACCGAATGCAACTTACGCCAAGGACATGTTGACTAAGACACAACTTTTGCTTGATGAACAGATGAAACTTGAGGAAGAAGCTCAATATAAGAAGGTTATTCAAGCTGCTGATAGTTCTTTCGTACAAAGAAATTATGCTAAAGCCAAGGAATATTACAATAGAGCGGTAATGTTTATGCCAAGTGATCCGTATCCAAAACAAAAACTGGCTGAAATTGAAGTGCTTCTGAACGAACAAAAGGCGAAAGAGGAAAAAACATTTCGCATAAATCAACTGATCAAAGAAGGTGATGAATTGTTTGCTTCAAAACAATATACTGAAGCAAACATAAAATACAATCAGGTTCTTGCACTTGATGCTACTGCATTTTATCCGAAACAGAGAATCTCTGAAATTCAAACAATACTGGCTTCTACAGATAATGGTGGGCAGCAAAAGAAAATGGAATACGATAAAGCCATTGCGGAAGCGGATTCACTTTTAAAATTGAAGGAATATCAACAAGCAAGAAAATCTTATGAGAAGGCTATTTCCTTAAATGCTGCCGTACCTTATCCAATGCAGCGAATTGTTGAAATCGATAAGATAATGGCTTCAATGCAAGCAGAACAAAAGAAAATGAAAGCTTATAGTGACTTGATTGCAAAAGCAGATGAGTTGTTTCTTTTGAAACAATATGTTGAAGCGAAAAATGTTTACGACCAAGCAATTGCTCTAAAACCGGATATGTCTTATCCAAAACAGAAAATCACAGAAATTGAAAGAATTCTTTCTGGAAAATAGAATACGGACTAGAAGACAGAGCATCAAATAAGTCTTCGAACCCGATTTTCCATTCTCGATTTACTACCATCTCTCAAGGTGTCGGTAATTCAAGTTTTTTTGAAGGAGAATAAATAATTCTTTTTATGCTTGATAATCAATACTTTTCATATTTTAGTGAGTAATAAAACGCCTCACTATGCATACTATCAACGAACAGATCGACTTACTGTCTGAATTGGACAATATTTCCAAAATTCACATTATTGAACGCGATGACATTGATGAATTGATGTTTCAATTTTCCACAAGAATTGTGAGGTCGCTTAGAATTGAACGTATAAGTGCATGGATTTTAGACAAGAAGCAGGAGGCCTTAATTTCGATTGGTGAGTATGATCATCGTACCAAGAAAATGGCAAAAGAAACCATTCTTCGCAAAAACGATTTCCCTATTTATTTTGATGCTTTGATTGAAAACAAAATCATTATCGCGCCAAATATTTATACACACGAACTCACAAAAGAATTCACTAAACTATATTCTACTCCAAACAATATTATTTCTCTTCTTGATGTCCCATTGCGTATTGACGGAAAGTTAATTGGGGTATTGTGCTTCGAAAAAACAGGCGATAAAGAAAAGGACTTTTCTCCTGCTGAGCAATCGTTTGCATTCAGTTGTGGAACTGTTCTCGCATCAAATTTAGAAGCAAGAAAAAGAAGAGCTGTTCAGTATCATCTGGATAAGGTTTTGGATGAAAAAGATATGTTAATGCGTGAAATGAATCATCGTATTAACAACAATTTCGGAATTCTAATAAGCCTTATTCGACTTAAGAAAAATGAAAACATTGGTCAGGAATTAAAAGACTTTTAGCTGAGTATGAGCAACGCATTCAAAGCATCAAAAAGATTCATGATTTACTGATTTCATGTAACAGCTATACCACAGTCAATATTGCGCAATATCTGGATGAATTGGTTTCCGAGTTCAAAATATCATATCCGGAAATTGACAGTCAATTGAATGTGAATATTCAACATATTCCAGTTGAAGTTGCGTCTAAAATAGCTATGAACATTGGATTGATTATTTCTGAAATTCTGATCAATTCGTTGAAATACAGTTTACATGAATCAGCCGATCATCAAGTGGATTTTGATTTTAATTCAACAGTAGATTCCATTACCTTAAAAATTACGGATACTGGAGCGCTTTTCGACTTTAACGCTCCAGAGAAGAATCAAAAACTGGGCTTATCAATCATACGTGAGCTTTCAGAGTCGCTTGGAATGGAATCCATTTTCCCAACGAAAACATCAGGAATGTATCTATTCAAGCTGAAAATCTAAGGTTTTGAGCGAAAAGTAAAATGTGTTATCTCTGGATAAATCCCTACTCTACCTGGAAATCCAAGATAACCAAAACCACGGTTAACGTACAGTAGCTGCTTTCCAACCTGGTACAATCCGGCCCATTTTTTATATCGGAAAGAAACCGGGCTCCATTTTATTCCAAAACGCTCAATTCCAAATTGCATTCCGTGCGTATGACCCGAAAGTGTTAGATCTATTTCTTTTCCAACTACTTGCTCGTCAAAATGACTTGGATCATGAGAAAGCAACAATTTAAATGCTCCATTCGGAACATTCTCTAATGTTTCATCCAACTTCCCGCTTTTACGAAAGCCACCTGTACCCCAATTCTCAACACCCAGTAAGTAAAAATTCTCCGCCAGCGCAATCGATTCATTCAACAAAGGACTGAATCCAATATCCTTATGTTTTTGAACAAGTGCTTTCAGATTGTTAACCTTTTCGTCTTCCGTTTTCCAGGGAATGTAATCGCCATAATCATGATTCCCAAGAATACTGAACTTACCTTTTTTGGCTTTCAATTCCTTGAAATAACTTTCCCAGCCATTCATTTCTTCGGCAACGTTATTCACTAAATCGCCAGTAAAAACAATGTAATCAGCGTGTAAGTCAGAGATTTTATCCAAAGCTGGCTTCACTTTGTGGTATAAATTAAAGAAGCTTCCAACATGAATATCACTGATTTGAACAACAGTGGTTCCA
>CAMLET010000296.1 GCA_946479125.1 uncultured Flavobacteriales bacterium | reverse complement strand
GGTCCACCCGGAGTATTGGTAAAGATCTGAAATCGAATAGTAGAAGTTGGCGCTATAAATGAAGGCATTATTACATTTTGCCAGGTAGAATTTGTGATTACTGTTTGAGTAGCGATAATGTTGTTTGAAGCATCCACTACTCTAAACGTCATGTTATTAGAACTTGTAAATGCATCTCTTGTCCAAAACGAAAAACGGTAATTTGCTCCAACGCAAACATTGGTAAATGGCTGGTCGTAGACCATTCCTGAAATACCATCAGCAAAATTCAAGTATAAACCTCTTGATCCGGCATGAACACAACCTGCAAAAGTTTGAGGCGAATTTTGGTATGTTGTTCCGGGAACGATGTATGGAATTACCGTTGTATACTCAAAGTTATCGTAAAAATAGCTTGTCCATGTACACTGCGCTTTTGCATTCGTTCCGATGAAAAGAATGAAAAAACTCAGGATAATCTTATTTAATTTTGAACACATTTGTTTCATAATCAACTTAGTTGTGACAAAAATACGCGAGAGCACCTCGAAGGTTGTCTTATTAAAAAGGACAAAAACGGGACAAGTCAATTAATAATCTCTTAATCAAGAGATAATCAAACAAAAAGAAATATTTGGTGTGATTTTATTCACAGGCAACATTCGAAGGTCAGTAAGAAAACCAGGGCTTACAACAGTATCAGCGAAAATCTCGGATATTGAAAACATCTCGTTTTATTCCTTTCTTCAAAATCCAAACACAAAATGTGAACGTAAGAGAAATACACTGCTTTGAGAACTAAATATTTTTTTACATTTGGTTACACATGAAAAACATCCATTTCAGCACAATTATAGGATCGATACTTAACATTGCTGCCGTTATTATTTTATTCATCGATTTGCACTTAGTTGCAGGAGCATTGGCAATTGCAGCTTACTTCTGCGCTATGAAAGAAGTTTCAAAGTACACCAGTTGGTTTCAATTCAGCAATGTTTGGCTAGCTGCCATTTTGGTCGGACTTTCAATAGATGCCAGTGCGAATCACCTACCCATCTTTGCTTTTACTCTTTTTATTGGTGCTTTTGGAGCCATTTTCAGAATTGTGAACTTCAGAGTATTTGGTTATACAGGACAACCTTGGTTTGAACCTACTCTGCTAATTGTTTCAGTTGTTGCAACTTATTCATTGGCAATTGTACTTCATTATTCCTGGATGGCTTATGTTTATCCAGTTCCTCTTTTTGTATTCTCTGTACTTCTTGCTATTGGAATCTATCGTGATAGAAAACAATTGCTTTCGCGCACAAAGGGTGGTTATAAGGTACAAATTGGTAATGAAGCCAGTGAATTCAGTCTTCCCGATCAAAACGGAAACATGGTGTCACTTTCTGATTATCGAAATAAACGTCATTTATTGTTGATTTTCGTCCGTGGTGATTGGTGTCCCGGATGCCACATGATGCTCCGTACTTACGAAAAGAACCGTGAGCGTTTCCAAAGTAAAAACATCATGCTTTTAGCTATTGGACCAGATCCAATGGACGTGAATAAGGAAATGATGTCGAAACTTGGTTTGGACTTCAAAGTGTTGGCCGATGAAGGTCAGCGCATTGCAATGGAATATGGGGTTCAACTGAAAGAATACGATCATATTATTGAAGAGACTTACGAAGAAGGAATTCCGCTTCCGGCTTCGTTTCTAATCGATATTAACGGAATTGTGCGCTACGTTTCACGTCCGGATAAAGAGGGTGAATTCCTGAATCCATCATTGATCTTCCCTATTGTAGAGTCAATTGACAGTAATTTGAAATACCAGAAGATCAAACCAACTGAGGAATATGATCATCAATTGAGTGGTTACGAGCACATCATTAACCAGGCAAACGACGCTATTCTGGTCATTGATATTGTTGACGGAGTCATTCACCAATGTAATCCAAGCGCTGCAAAAATGCTGGAGTATAACATTGAAGACTTGAAGAAACTGAGTTTGTTCGATTTACACCCGGAAGAATTTCTTGACAAAAGTTCTCGAATTGTAGCTGATGTCTGGGAAAAAGGTGGAATGATCTATTCAGATATTCCGTTTAAAACAAAATCCGGGCGTTTAATTCCGGTAGAATGCTCTGCAAAGGTTGCTCCTTTCGACGGAAGACCAGCAATTGTTATTTATGCACGTGATATCTCAGAACGTTTGCGAATGGAAAGCGAGATCAATGTTCAGCGCAAGATCATTGACGAAAAAAGTAAAGACATTCAGGACAGTATTGAATATTCAAAACGTATTCAACGTTCCATTTTGATGGAGCAGGAATCTTTAAAAGAATTTGCTTCCGATTCCTTTATACTCTTTAGCCCGAAAGATGTCGTGAGTGGCGACTTCTACTGGTTCTCACAAGTGACAACGTTAGGGAATTCCAATGAAAATTCTGATAGAAAACATAAATCGGGTTCAGATATTCTGGTTGTTGCTGCCGTTGATTGTACCGGACATGGGGTTCCCGGAGCCTTCATGTCGATTATTGGAAACTCATTGTTGAATCAATCGCTGAACAATTTAAGTATTACTTCTGCAGCGAAGGCATTGGATTTTGTAAACGATGAGCTAAAGAAAAGTTTGAACAACAATTCACTGGAAACGCCTTTGAAAGATGGAATGGATATGGCGCTCTGCACAATTGATTTCGAAAATTTATACGCAGAATATGCAGGAGCAAACAATCCGCTTTACATTGTTCGCGACAAAGAATTGATTCAATTTAACGCTGATAAACAAGCTATTTCCGCATCTACCGAAATTCAATCTCGTCCGTTTAACAACATTCCAATTGAATTGAAAAAAGGTGACTGCATTTATTTGTTTACCGACGGTTTTGCAGATCAGTTTGGTGGTGAACATTTGGAAGGCGGAAAACCGGGTGGAAAAAAATACCTCTACAAACGTTTCAAGGAATTACTGGTAGAGATTTCGAACGAGCCAATGTCTAAACAACGAGAATTGCTTTCAACTGCATTCGAATCATGGCGCGGACCAATTGAACAGATCGATGACGTTTTGGTAATTGGAATTAGAGTGTGAATGAGTGATGAGTTACCAGTGATGAGTTTTTAAGGATTGTTTTTTATCTCTTTTTCCAACGATTTCATAACTTTAAACGTATGAAGAGCAAAATCTGGAATTTAGTGGCAATATTGGCATGCGGAATGTTCGCTGTAAGCTGTTATTTTTCTGAAAAGCCAAAAACTTATGCCTACGATTTCCATTCTCCGAAATCAACTATAATTCTACCTGACACCTTACGTGAAATTTCAGGAGTTACGTGCATTGATTCGCTTACTCTTGGTTGTATACAAGATGAAAATGGAATTCTCTTCATTTACGATTTGGTGAATCGTGAGATCAAAAATCAATTTGCCTTTGAAATGGATGGCGATTACGAAGGTTTGGCTAAAGTGAACAATGACATGTACGTTCTTCGCAGTGACGGCGCCGTTTTCGAGATCAACAACTTTCAATCGCCCAATTACACAACTACAACTCACCAAACACAAATTCCAGCACCAAACAACGAAGGATTTTGTTACGACAAAGCGAATAACCGCTTGTTAATTGGCTGTAAAGGCAAATTAGGAAAAGGAAAAGAGTTCAAGGATTTACGAGCGATCTACGGGTTTGATCTGAACGAAAAGATCATCAGTGAAAAACCAGTCTTCGAATTCAACGTTAAAGATTTGAAAGATTACGCTGAAAAACATAACCTTGACATTCCTTATAAAGAGAAGAAAAACGCGAAGGAGCCCGACGTTAAGTTCATGATTTCGGCTTTGTGCATCCATCCTATCACAAAGGAATTGTACATTTTATCGGCTGCAGATCATTTACTCTTCGTTTACGATATGAATGGTCAACTTAAACACATGGAGGTTCTGAAAAAACATTTATTCAATAAGGCGGAAGGTTTGGCTTTTACTCCAGATGGTTCACTTTACATTTCAAATGAAGGTCAAGACAAACATCCAACACTTTTAGAATTCAACTACTCAAAATAAAAAGATGAAAGCACCAATTGTAAACACCGTAGAAGAATACATTGATACATTCTCTGAAGAAATTCAAAACCACTTAAAAACCGTTCGTGACTGTGTAAAGAAAACCGGTCCTGAATTGGTTGAAAGCATCAGCTACGGAATGCCAGCTTACAAATACAAAGGAAAACCAGCAGTTTATTTTGCCGGTTACAAAGGTCATATTGGTTTTTATGCAACTCCAAGTGGACACGAGGCTTTCAAAAAAGAACTTTCGAAATACAAACAAGGAAAAGGATCAGTTCAGTTTCCGTTGACAGAAGCAATGCCGTTGAAATTGATCGAGGATATCGTGAAGTTTCGGATAGCGTTGATTGATGATAAATAACTCAGTAGGGACAGGTCGCGACCTGTTCCCTACGCAATTTTATGCTTCAATCTCGTAAAAACCCAAACACTCACCAATCCAATCAACAACCAAATTATATCAACCGAAAACACGCCGTAATCTCCATTTGCGTAATTCGACCAAAACCAGGTTCCGGAAACAACTCCATTTACAATTGGAATTATCAGGGCAAGAACTCCGCCAACGAACAGCGTGTATTTGTTAATGAGATAATTGTTCTTCAGGAAATAAAGCAATACAGAAACTCCCAACCAGCCTAAGAAAAATGAATAATTCAGAATCGATTCGCGGTTTGCAGTTTCAGAAAGCAATTTTGAAATGATAAATGTAGCTGCAGTAACGGGAAGCATCGAAAGACAAATGGATAGATAAACGAAACCTACTCCTCTGTTGTATTTTCTGCGCTTTTCAGAAATATTTTTCTTGTTTCCTCCTTCTAGCCAAATCAAAACACCAGTAATAATCACAAAACAAGTAATCAAAGCCATAATGAAGTAAATGATCTTCAACA
>CAMLET010000295.1 GCA_946479125.1 uncultured Flavobacteriales bacterium | reverse complement strand
AGATCTGTGCACTCACAAAACTTCGGATTCTGAGTCTGGCCAACAATTCCATTGATTCTATTCCGGATTGTATTTGTAAACTCACCAATCTGGAAATACTGAATGTCAACAATAACAGATTGGTTCACATTTCTGATTCGATAGGGAAATTGAAGCACCTGCAAGTCCTGAATCTCGATAGAAATCGTTTGACAACACTGGGAAATGGCGTATATCAATTGGATTCACTTCAACTATTGAATATCGGGAACAATAACCTGGATTCCATTTCTTCTCAAATTTCGAATTTGAAATGTTTGAAAGAATTCAGGTTGGTGAGAGGGGGAATGCTGACTCCTTTACCGGAATCGTTGTGTCAACTCCGAATGCTTGAATTGATGGTGGTGGATCAGTTTACCGTTTTACCCACTTGTGTTTTCACCAAGATCACAAATCGCTTGAGAATTGAAATTGCTGAGTTCTGATCTTTCCAAAGATAGAACAGCACGAAATCGTAAAAGAAATGTGCCGAAACGCAAAACCAGATCCCAAGTTTATCCTTTAGCAGTGATATTGCAAGAATGAAAATAAGAACCATTGTTCCGTATTTCATTACGTGCCATTTTCGTGGATCCAGATAACCGTGAATAGCTACAAAAAGAACAGAAGTAATGATTGGACCGAGCCAATGTTGAATCCCGCCTCTGAAAAGCATTTCTTCACCAAATCCGGCACAAAAAGCAAGGAAAACACACTCGAAGATGTTTAGTTTCAATGAACTGACCAATTCTAACTGATCGCTAATGTGAGGTGCGTTTTCGTCTATAGTTGCATATAAATGTATGAAGCATGCTGAGCCAACTCCGAGTATAAACCCAAGGATAATCGGAATGGTATGGTCTTTATTTAATTCGAGAAAAACAGACAGATCAGGAAAGAAAGCGATTGCCCAGCCAATTGGCGCCATAAATAAGGTGAGAATCCCAAGTAAGATGAGTTTTCGCTTATCCATGTTTAAACGGATTCGTCGTTTCTGGTGAGCTTTAGAATAACATCTTCCTGATTTGGATATTTGTTCAATAATTCAGCTCTGGGAACCAATTTAAAATGTTCGAAAAGAAATGCAGGTGCAACCGCACAGGAAACCAGTGCGTAATCGTTAGAAGAAGCTAAACTTGAACCGAAGATAGTTCCTGCTTCTACAATGTGAAAAGGTTGCGCATGTTCAGAATTCCCGAGAATCAAGGCCTTGTAACCTGTTTTTGGATGAAAAGTATGAATGGTCAAATCGCCACCTTCATGGTGATACCAAGCCTCGTCCGCATCTATCACATGTAAATTGGAAACATGTTGGTTGTAAAGCAAATAATAAATACTGCTTAGAACTGATCTGCTCTCATTCAGTTGATTCGATCGAAACGTTTCTTTGTAAAATCCACCTTCCGGATGCTCTGTCATTTCAAAGCGTTCAACAATTTCCTGTACTCGGTTCATTGAAAATCAGTTCAAAGGTTTATTACTGTTGAAGTTAGATGCTTTTCTTTTGTACGGAATAAAATACCTGAAATCGATGGTGAAATATCCTGTTGATATTGGACTGAAAGCAACCTGATTGTTTCCGGAACTAACAGTTGATTTGATGACAACGCCGTAAAAAGGATCCTTCATTGGAACTTTTGCTCCACCGCCAACATAAAAGGTTCCGGCTTCCTCGGTTCTGTATTCAAAACCTAAACCTGCATTTGCAGCGAAACCTGTTCTTATGGTTCTTCTCGCCTCAACAACAGCTTTACTTTTTTGATTGAAGAAAATCTCGTCACGACTATCGGAAGGATATTGGTTGATCGAAAAACCGATAGCGGCATTCATAAACCATTTTTCAGAGAGTTGAACGTAAAACAGGGCATTAATTGGAATGTCGTAATTAACGAAGGCCAGTTTTTGTGTTCCGCTGAAACCTGAATCGGGCATGTTTACGCTAACCAGGTAGTTTCTTCTGACTTGAGAAATTCCAGTTTCTATTGAAACGGTTTTCGTCAGACCAATACGTACAATTGCCCCAAAATTAACGCCCAACTGATGCGTATATGTTGCAAAGAGCGCATTAGCAGTGTCCTGCATATTGGTTTGCACATCGCCAATAAAATTATTAGGAATAACCGGTGAAGCAAAAATGCCGAAGTAACTAGGATATTTATCTGATTTCACTTTTTGCCCCCATGAAAAAGAGACAACAAAAAGTGAAACAAGTAAAATGATCTTCCTATGAATTTGCATAAACACTATAACGCAGAATTATTGGCTTTAGTTGAAAGCTTAAGCATTTTTCCAATTGGTTAGATATTCAATCGGTTTTCTTTGTCCGCTCGGCCATTCAATTTCAGGATAACCAAGGTAAAATAAACCTACACATTCTTGCTCTGGAGTTAAGTTTAAAAATGTGCGAATTCTATCGTGATTCATGATCTTTGGTGTCGACCAAAATGCGCCTAAACCGTAAGCTGTTGCACCAAGATGCATATTTTGAACGGCACAAGCCAATGCTGCAAAATCGTCTTTTTCGGTAATCTTTGTTCCTTCTTCCCGGTGCAAAATCAATGCAATTACTGCGCTTGCTTTTTTCGGACGATTCAACAGTTTCGCCAGCTTCATTTCGTTTTGGTTTTCCTTCGGAATTGCTTCCAAATAAGCATTCGCCAGTTCTTCACCTAAAGAAACAAGTGCGTTTTCCGTGATAACTGTAAATCGCCAGGGTTGTGTTAAACCATGAGTTGGAGCCCAAATAGCCAAATTCAAAAGTGATTCTATGAGTTCCTTATGAACCTTTCTGGAGCTAAATTGTTCAGGGTAAATTGTTCTTCTGTCCTTAATTAATGACGTGATTTCGCTAACGTTGTATCGCATACGGGAATTTGAGTACACAAAAATAAGCTTTTGCAGAGTTCAAAAAGTTTAACGTGTTCAAAAGGTTTAAAAGAAAGATCAAAAAGATCAATGATTTTGCTGTTTTACTCGTTCGTCTTAGACGAACAACATCTTTGCACTCTTCTTTCTTTGCGGTTAATGTCAAAAAACGCAAAGAAAGAGGAGCGCAAAGTAAAATGACCATTCGCCTAGACAAATGGTCATTTAAGATCTGTATTTTAATATATGTCTTCTATTGTCGAACTTTCATCTAACTACTTTGGTTCGTTAGCCGCAGCGTTTTGAATAGAGTAGAACAGGAACTCAATGGTTTGGCGATTCCCGTTTGGTTTTGGACCAAGGGCAGGCGCTTCAACAATATGTCCAATTCTATCAAGCAATACATAATAAGGTTTCGTTACAGCTTTGTAGCGCGTTACGATCTCTGAACTTTCATTTGCAATGATTCCTTCCCATGGAAATTCCTTCAGGATCTTCCTGTTGGCTTCCGTTTCTTCGCCTACCACAACCATCAAAAAGCGGATATTGGAATTGTATTTTTGATGAAGCGGAACCAGAAGCTTTAATTCAGACATCGTTGAAGTTGCTGATGGATCAACAAAAATCATGTATAAATGCTTGCCTGAATATTTGCTCAGGTTGTGAATTTCATTGTTGTAAACCACATTGAAATCGGGAGCTTTACTTCCGGCATACAGATCTGTTAATCGACCATAAATTCCGCGTGCAATAATTTTATTATCAGCAAACAAACTTTTGTTTTGCAAACTATCTAATATTGTTCGAATATTAGATCGTGGATAATCCTTATCGAAATAACAATCTCCCAATAACTTGATCATTACCATTTCGCGCAGCTTAAAGTTGTGCTTCATGAGATAATCAGTGCCTAAGCCATTGAACAATTCGGAAGGACTCGATTTCAAAATTCCCATGTAAAAACGCTCATTGGTAGTTGAGTTCACCGTTTTCAGATAATCATCATAGAAATTATTTACATAATTCATGTACGCCTCGTTTTGATAGTAAACGGGTGTGTTTTTCAGATAGAAATCAAATTTTTCATACTTGCTTCTACTTTGATAAAAGCGCATATCATCAATTCGAGCCAAGGTGAATTTTCTGTGATAATTAAAGTAGTTGTCAAGTGTGTCGCCTGCGTACATACTATCTAACTTCGCTCTAAACCAGTCCAATCGTTTCACGAAATAAATGGTGTCTGCGTTATGCTTAGTATAATATTTTGCCACAAAATTGTCCACCATTCTGTCGTAACCAATCACCTTGTAATTGATGTCTGTTGAATCGAGATTCAGGAAAATAAGTTGAACTAAGTTTCCGGCAGGACGATAAGGAGAGTAAGGATCTCTATCTGGTAAAACTACTTCGTAAGCTGAACCTGGTTTCGCCAATAATGTTCCTGTATTGTTATTTGATCGTACAATCAATTTTCGGGTTTCGTCCAGATAGAAAGAACAGCTAAACGAACTGTCAGCTTGAACAGTTGTGCTCGCAATGCGTTCTTCTTTCATGGTGATATAATCGGTTAATTGGAAAACTTCCAACTGTTTGCCGACCATATTTGGCGCATAACCTTTTATTTCTGTGATTTTCTGTCCGAACAATTGGACGCTTGCCAGTATTGCAAGTAAAAACAACTTCAGCTTCATATGTTTTTAATGAGCAAATGAGAATTTGTTACATACTCATCAATTTTCCCGCCACTTTTATAGATCTCTCTGATGATAGATGAATTGATAGGGAAGAGAACAGGATCTGGCAATAAAAAAACGGTTTCCATTTTTGCCATTGATCTGTTCATCAAAGCAATAGGAAGTTCATATGAGAAATCTTTCGTATCTCTCAGTCCACGAACGATATGTGTACAATCGTTAGCCTTACAAAAGTCAACTGTTAAACCAGTGAATTCAACAATTTTTACGCGTGGTGTATTAAAGCACGATTGAATATGTTGAATGCGAACATTGTTTGGAAACAAAGGTGTTTTTGATGTATTTACTCCAACAGCAATAACCACTTCATCGAACATAG
>CAMLET010000294.1 GCA_946479125.1 uncultured Flavobacteriales bacterium | reverse complement strand
CGTTACCAAACCATTTACGCGAAAGAAGAAGGAGCTGTTGCAGCACCAACTGCAGGATTGCACTTCTCTCGTGAATTGTTGAAGCGTTTGGAATTGAAAGGTGTAAACTTTGCTGAAGTTACACTTCACGTTGGATTGGGAACTTTCCGTCCGGTTGAAGTAGAAGATTTGACAAAGCACAAAATGGATTCTGAGCAGGTAATCGTAAACGAAAAAGCTGCGAAGATCGTAAACACTGCTATTGCGAACAAAAAGCGTGTTTGTGCTATTGGAACAACTTCTATGCGTGCGATCGAAACTTCAGTTTCTACTGAAGGAACCTTGAAACCTTTTGATGGTTGGACAAACAAGTTCATCTTCCCTCCATACGATTTCAGTATTGCAAACTGTATGGTTACCAACTTCCACACTCCGCTTTCTACATTGTTGATGATGATCTCAGCATTTTGTGGTCACGATTTGATGATGGAAGCTTACCACGAAGCAATTAAAGAGAAATACAAATTCTACTCTTACGGTGATGCAATGTTGATCATCTAAGGATTGAATTTATTATATTTTGAAGGGCTATCTGAAAAGGTGGCCCTTTTTTATTATTGGATATTAGGACAGCAGAACTTTAAAATTTTAGGACTACAGTCTTTCGCAGTAAGATGATTCATAGTCCTAATATCTTGATGTCTTAAAATCCTAAAGTCTAAAAACAGTTCACTGTTTCTTTCATACAATTCATCCGTAAGATTCTACAATTTGACAAAAATCATCAACCAGATTGTTTAATCGTAACTAACATTGTATCATAGAAATACATTATGAAACAGTCTTTACTTTTACTTGTTGCGCTAACCTTTACCCTCATTACCAATGCACAAGGAACTCAAACCATTAAAGGAACCATTCTCGACAAACTTTCACAACAGCCGCTGATCGGGGCGAAGGTGATTATTGTTGGAAGCGAGCCACTTGTTGGAGCGGTGACCGACTTCGATGGAAACTACAAGTTGCCAAATCTTAGTCCGGGACGTTACGAATTGACCATTTCATACACGGGATACAAAAACCAAACGGCTTCCAATTTGATTTTAACTTCAGGGAAAGAATTAGTGGTTGACATTCAATTGGAGGAATCAGTTAGTGAATTGAATGAAGTAGAAATCAAGGGCGAAAAAGAAGGAATGAACAACGAATTGACAACAGTCAGTGGTCGTTCATTCTCTATGGACGATGTGAATCGTTATGCTGGTGGACGCTCAGATCCAGCGCGTTTGGCAAGTAACTTTGCTGGTGTAAGTTCACCCGACGATTCAAGAAACGACTTGGTGATTCGAGGAAACTCGCCTGTCGGAGTTCTTTGGAGAATGGAAGGTTTAAACATTGGAAACCCGAATCACTTTGCTACCATTGGAACTACGGGTGGACCAGTTTCAGCCGTAAACACTAATTTATTACGCAATTCCGATTTCATGACTTCCGCTTTTCCTTCAGAATACGGGAATGCAAATGCAGGTGTTTTCGACCTTGGATTTAGAAATGGAAATAGCGACAAACGCGAACATACTTTTCAATTTGGTGCTTTGACTGGTTTAGAATTCGTAACAGAAGGTCCATTGAAAAAAGGAAGTGGCGCTTCTTACCTCATCGGGTACAGATACGGATTTGCAGGAGTCGCACAAAAAGCTGGATTGCAAATTGGAACAGCCGCAACACCTTATTACCAAGATCTTTCGTTCAAAATAAATTCAGGTAATACAAAGTTCGGAAAATTCACCCTGTTTGGAATTGGAGCATTGAGCAGTATTGATTTCTTACACGATAAAATTGACAGCGCCGACCTTTTTGCCGATCCAACAAAAGACAGCTATTATACAAGTCAAATGGGAATTGGAGGACTTAAACACACCATTCGTATTGGTGAAAAATCGTACATAAATACTGTAATTGGTGGAAGTTACGCCGCATCAAATTATTTGCAGGATAGTATTAATCCTGGAAACGATGAAGCTGCTCGCACTATTGAAAACAGAACGAAGCGATTAAACATTACATTAAACTCTTCTTTCAACACTAAGTTGAGTGCTCGTCAGTTCTTGAAAATCGGAGTAATTGCTGAACAACTGAACATTAATTTGTACTATAGAAACCGAGAAGAAACACCTGATTGGGTACAATACTGGGATTCAAAAGAACAAACTTATTTGCTTCAGGCATACGCACATACGAAGTATAATTTCACCGATAATCTAACCCTGAATGCCGGAATTCATACGCAACTTTTAACGCTAAATAATTCCTTCGCTTTAGAACCGCGCTTGGGATTGAAATGGCAGGTTTCGAATACCGGATCTTTAACGGTAGGATATGGATTACATAGTCAGATGCAGCCGTTGGATACATATTTTCTTCAGAGTTTAGATTCAACTGGAAATGCACAGCTGCTAAACAAGGAAATGGGTTTTACGAAAAGTCACCACAGCGTTTTGGGCTACGAATGGATTCCGAACAAACATTGGAGAATCAAAACGGAAGCGTATTACCAATACTTGTTCAATGTTCCGATTCAACGCATGCCAAGCAGTTATTCAATGATCAATGCAGGAGCATCTTTCTTCCCGAACAATGCAACTGATCTGGTAAACGATGGAACTGGTCAGAATTACGGTGTGGAATTGACTGTTGAGCGTTACTTCTTCAAAGGTTATTATGGTTTGATCACGGGAAGCGTTTACGAAGCAAAATATACTGCTAGCGACAACGTGGAACGCAATACGGCATTTAACGGTCGATTTGTATACAATGTCTTGATTGGAAAAGAGATCAAAGTTGGAAAAACGAAGAAAAACACCTTTTCATTAGACGTGAAATTCACACATGCAGGAGGAAGATTCTACACTCCGGTAGATTTGGTTGCATCACAATATTTTCATCAACAAATCTTAAAAGGTGACGACTATGCTTTCACTGAAAAGTACAACGACTTTGTTCGAATGGATGTGAAAGTTGGATTTACATTGAACTCTACAAAACGTGCTATCTCGCAATCATGGTATTTTGATGTGAACAATGTAACGAACCGCAAAAACATTTTTGCTGAACGCTACAATCCGTTAACCAATGAAATGAATACGGCGTATCAAATTGGGTTCTTCCCGAATTTTGTTTATCGTTTACAGTTTTAATAAGCTCCCACGGAGGTACACAGAGGATCACAGAAGAAAAAAGATCTATAAAAACACCCTCTTCCGTGTTCTTCCGTGCACGTCTGTGGGATAAAAAATCTTAGAAATGAAAACACTAATCATAAACGGTCATCCCAATGCTGATTCATTTAACCGGGCGTTGGTTCATGCTTACGAAAAAGGAGCTATTGCTTCTGGCAAAGAAGTGAAGGTTCTCCATTTATCAGAACTGGAATTCAACCTGAACTTAAAACACGGTTACCAGCAACGAACAGAGTTGGAACCGGATTTACTGAACGCTCAGGAATTGTTGCTTTGGTGCGAGCATTTGGTGGTTGTTCATCCGGTTTGGTGGGGCGGATTACCAGCTTTACTCAAAGGATTCATCGACAGAACACTTTTACCCAAGTTTGCTTTCAGCTACAAAGAAAACAGTGTTTGGTGGAATAAATTATTAGCAGGAAGAACAGCCGAGATCATTTACACTATCGATCAACCGATTTGGTATTACAAACTGATCAATGGTGCTCCGGGATTGAAACAATTGAAGAAAATGATTTTGGAATTTTGTGGTTTCAAGGTGAAACGAGTGACGGGTTTACCGAATGTGAGGTATTCCAATCCTGAAAAACGCGCTGACTGGTTAACGAAAATTGAAGAACTGGGGAGAAAATAAAATCCCGCAGAGGAACACAGATGATGAAAAGATTAGAAATGTAAATTTTATAATTCCACTTCTGCTTACTTCAGCGCCCGTCAGCGGGAAATCAGAGAATAACCTTTACTTTTAGAGAATATGTTGCAAACGAAATGGCGGTTTTTATTTATGCTTCTGACAGGAATTGTCATTGGCATTGTGCTGCACGCTACTTTACCTCTTCCTGAAAAATTCAGAGATTTCAATTATAGCAACTTCTTTTTCTCCATCGCTGAGTCAACAATTATCACGTTCCTGACATGGGAAAGCACCTTGTGGTTCGATCATTGGGTGAGTAAATTCCTTCCATGGGAAAAATCATTTTGGAGAAGGTTCTTTTTAGTGATGCTGGGCAGTTGTTTACTTTGTGTGGTATTCTTTATTTCAGTTGGTTATCTCTTCAATTACTATATCTGCATGTTCCCCATGCTGGAAGACGAAATTTTGTTCCGCATTTGTTTCTTTGTAGCAATTGCCGCAAGCGTTCTAATTCTAATGGTAGAATTTGGTGTTCAGATCTTCAGCAAATGGAAACAATCGTTGGTAGAAATTGAGCAGTATAAAAGTCAAACCATGCAGGCGAAGTTGGACAATCTGAAACATCAGGTAAATCCGCATTTCCTGTTCAACAACATGAGCGTTCTTACTTCACTTATTTACAAAGATCAGGACAAAGCTGCCGATTTCGTGCAGCAACTCAGTAAAGTTTATCGTTACCTACTCGACCAAACCTCATCTGAGCTGGTTTGTCTGGAAGAAGAAATGAAATTTTTGGAATCGTATATTTATTTGCTTCAGATTCGTTATTCGCCCAACCTGACAATAGAAAACAAGATCTCAGCGTCACAATTAAAACGATTGATTCCTCCATTTTCTGTTCAGTTGTTATTGGAGAATGCCATCAAACACAACGAGGTTTCCACCGAAAAACCTTTGTTGATTGAACTCACTATTTCAAACGAATATCTGGAAGTGAAGAACAACAAAAATCCGAGAATTTCGGAGGAAGAAAGTTCCAGAAAGGGGCTGAAGAACATCCAGTCGAGATACGCATTTTTCACTGACCGTTCTGTTGAAATCATTG
>CAMLET010000293.1 GCA_946479125.1 uncultured Flavobacteriales bacterium | reverse complement strand
AATTGATGTTTCGTTTTGTCGTCGATATCGTTTTCTCCGTAAATGATGAACGGAACTCTTTCAACCTTCAATTCGTGAAACTTAACTTCCACAGGTGCAATTAATCCTTCAGCTATCTTTCCCCATAAACCGTCGCCGATGTATGTACCCGGAAAGTGAAGTACTTCTTTTAATTCTGCAAGAACTCTTTCCTTGCTTTCTTTCTTTTTGTATCTGCTGATCAGCCCAAGGGCGATGTTTACAGTGTTGTCTTGTGGGAAGCCTATTTTCAACAAGTCCTTCCCTTTGATACTATTTCCCATGATTTCTCAATGATGGATTGCTTTGTTTGCCATCCGCCGCGGCGGACACGAATGCCGACTGTGTCGTCTGGCTCGCCTAACGGTCGAGCTTGTTAAACCATGAAAGACATGCACAGAATTCAGGAAAGTAAAGCAATCCTATTTTAGAGTTGAAAGAAAATTTCAAGGTCAAGGCATTCGAAGATTTTTCTCAATGAGTTTACTTATGTAAATGATTTGAGGAAAATTTTTGAATAACGCCGAGATTGAGATTTTCTATTCAACTCAATACTTGATTTTATGAGATTTCGGTGTAAAAAAAATCCGAAACCTCTTAGAAGCTTCGGATTTTCATATGATAATGATTTATGGAATCGTTACTGGAAAACCCAAAGCCCGAGCGCACTAGTCTCTAGACCAGTTGGAGCTCCTAATGTTGAATGAAATTTGAACATTGCTTCGGTTTTAAAATTGTTAATACTATAATTCGCCTCTTCCTTTTTCGGAAGGCAAGCGCAAAGATAACGCATAAAAAATGAGACGGTTGTCAGGTGAGGTGAAAAAAAGTTTGTATTGGACGATGTTATTACGAAGTAATAAGAAAATTCTAAATTTCAAAACGCTAAATGCTAAAGACTTCAATTTTTAGCAGAGTAATACTCCTTTAAAATTTTCAATTTTGTAATTTATAATTTGATTTTCACCCCATAAATCTTACTCAAACCATTCTCACCTGCTTCCAGGTATAACTCAAATTCTTCAAGCGTTTTAAAGTCTTTTGCTTCGAGGGAATTGCGTTTGCTGGTGAAGTAAAGTGTCTGTGTTCTTTCGTCGTAGAACGGACAATATTCCATGAACTTAGAGTTGATGACATTTCGCAGATTTTCTGCTTTCTGCCAGTTACCTTTTTCGTCTTTTCGGGCGATGTATAAATCACCACTTCCGTAGCCTCCTTCTGCATTGTATTTGGTGTAAAGCAAGAAACTTTCGTCGTTGGAAATGAATGCATTGAACTCGTAACCTGTACTGTTGACGTTTTCATTCAATAAAACGGGTTCTTCATATTTCTTTCCATTCCACTTACAGAAATAGATATCATCTTTTCTACCCGAATTTGGAACATCCATGGTGAAATAAAGGTTTCCGTTGTCGCTTAAGGTTGGATAAAACTCATTGTTCGCTGAATTGACTTGTTTCCCAATATTAACAGGATTATCCCACTGATTGGAATTGGGAACTTCACGGTCTACGTACCAAATGTCAAAGTTTTTTTCTTCGGATTCCTTGTTATTCGAAGGTCGATCTGAAACGAAATAAAGTCGCGTTCCATCGTCCGATAAAAAGGGTTCTAAATACTTGTTTTCATCATTAAAAGTCAATAATTCCGGCTTCGACCAAACACCATCAATCGAAGTCATCATTGCTATTTTAGAGATATTCTCATCAGGACTTTGAACGGTAAAAAAGGCTTCTGTTCCATTCTTAGAAATACACAGATCACGAACGCTCAAAAAATGGTTGAGCTGTTCGTTGAACGAAGAAACGATTAAGGAATCTTGCGAATAAGAGCAATTGGAGATAAACAGAATAGCGAAAAGGAATCGATACATAAACCCATTTTAAATAGAACAAGTTACAAAAATGGTGGTTCCAACGAAGAAAGAACTTGTCTTTTCTCCTATTCCTGTGCCCCGTTATCTTTTGCAATTTCTATCCAATGTTCCGATAAGCCCTGAGCATCGGCACCAATTGAATGAGCTATAAAAAGTGCCATAGCCATCGTTAATTCTGCTGCTTCCTGAACTGCTATCATTGAACTTAACGTACCGAACATTTCCTGAGCCTTTGCTTGAATGACTTCGTTATGTATTTGTGCAAATTCGATTGGATTGTCAATTGAACTGATTTCTGGATGCATCAACATATTCAACCATTCTGTATCAATTTGAGCAACCAAGGAATTAGGATTCATCGTTCCCAATTTTCTCCAGAAAGCAAGCGTTTTGGTGTCTCCGGATTCTGACAACCCTGTAGTAAGAAGCAGAGTTAGTGAAATATCTGCCAAATTCTGCATGACTTCTAAATACTCGTCTTGCGCTTGTTCAAAAGCCTGAGTTTCTTGTCCTGACAAATACGCTTCGACAGTTAAATGAGGTAAATCCACCACTTCGGGACATTCCTTCAAACATGGAAAAGTAGTTCCCTGAAAAATGTATTGCGTTTGTTCGTTTTGGATTTGTCGGCCTAAGGGAAATAGCCTGCAGGCTAAAGGTCGAGCTGGATGCACACTACAACCTAAGCCGTCTTCATACAATCCACATGAATTCTTTCCTGTATGATTCGGTTTTCCATTGAAATTCAGAATAGAACCACCTGCAATTGTGTATGTTTTCCGAAAGTCTTGCGTTGACAGCTCTTTTGCATCAGCCAAACGCGCCAATTCCCAAGGATTCAAACGAACCAAATTCCCATGACAACATGTCCCCGCACGCGAGCAAGTCAGAGGAAGAGAATCCTGAAGGGAAAGAAGTGTTGTTTGCAAGAGATTGGAAGTAAAATTCAAAGGTAGTTTTATTCCTCGATTCGGCTGTTAATGAAGGACAATCAATAATATTCAATGGTTCGAATCGTCATTTTCTTGTATTCGCCTGTAAATGTATCTCTAACAACACATTTTATCCAATTTCCTTTTTTATCGAATTCAAGGTATTCAATAACTTCAGAATCTGCGAATCCGCCATCTGAATCGAAATAATCCACTCCTACAACTCTATACCGCTTTCCAAAACGATTCACGTATTTCGTGCGACGAACTAATTCTCCACCATTGTAAATCATTGTTTCACCAATAGAATCCTGAAATTTTGAACTGAGCCATGATGTGCTTTCATAGACTAACTCACCTTTTGTATCCGTGACAGCCATGTTATAAGTGCGCTCATCAACCCATTGGATCTGCATATATTCTATAGGTTCATATTGAGAATCATACAGTGTACAACCATTCTTTATCCCATCTTCAAATGTCAAAACATAGATACTGTTGAACAAGGAATCTTTTTCATCCAGATCGATAACTTTCATGGTATCCATTTGTCCGGAAGGATTGAAATGCATGTACTTATGATACTCTACTTTAGCAGTTGAATCTATTTTCGATCTTTTACGCATGAGTTTCACCTCTGTGTAAACTGCATCGTTTACAGATTTGACATTACCTTTTAATCCATATTCTTTTAGATCAGAATATTGGGATAATACTGAAGTACTGATAAACAGTAACGAAAAAACGAGAAGCAGATGGTTTTTCATAGGTCAGAAGGATTTTTACTTCAACACCCTAAATCGATGGCTCCACTTCACAATGCGTTTTTCAAAAAGTTCAAAACTCAGAATAGAAATGATGATAGTTAAAGCGAAATTGAAGAACAGAAATAACCACATATTGCTGATCTGGAATCGCCACATGATTTGAATAACAATGATTGTAATGAGAATATTACTGTACATGTAAATTCCATAAGAACATTTACCCAAATAAGTGAAGACCGGATTCGCAAATGGCCGAAGTTTCCGGTTGGTTCCGAATTGGAAATCGAGTAAAAGAAGAATAATGATTCCAACATACATGTACTTCTTGAACATGGCTTCAAAGCCATTGTTTATCTCGTAAATTGGAGTAACTGACATCAATGTGATCAATGCTAAAAACAAGGTCCAACGCATCCAAATGGGAAGTGTAAATGAAAATGGTTTCTGTGCATAGAAATATCCGAGCATTGCACCGAAGATCAATACATCTACCCTGCTTAATGTATTCAGATACATGTGCATTCCTGAATTATTCAAACCGTAGAATGTATATGCTCTAAATCCAATGCTCAACAATACAATACCGATCATTACAACAGGCAGACGTTTCCAGGGAACAAAAGCTACAATAAACGGCCAAAAAATATAGAAATGTTCTTCAATACAGATTGACCAAAAATGTGCGTAAGGCATTAGGAATTGTCCATCACGAATAGTTGCAAAGTTTCCAATGAACAAGGCATTCCATAAGTAATCTGGATCATAACTTTGTTGTGTCCATTTTACGATTGCTGGACCAAGAATAATTAATAAGTAGAACACCGGCCAAATACGGAACGTTCGTCGCAGAAAGAAATTCCCGAAACTTATCTTACCAAATCGTTGCTTTTCCTGAACTAACAAATACGTGATCAGAAATCCACTTAAAACAAAGAAGAGATCAACGCCAATTCCCAGATTCTTAATGAAGATCATTGCATGATGTCCGAAAGTTGATTCCTGATGTGTGACCGGATCTGTAAATGAATCGATGATTTGATCTGTTTCAAACCAACCAATCCAACCTTCAACCGCATGCGCGAAAACGATAACAATAGCCGCTATAAATCTTAATGCATCGAAGTTGTTGAAGTAGATTCTCTTTTCACTCATAGTTTCAGAAAACGGGTTTTGGACATTTTAATTGCGACCCAAAGTTATCAAAAAAGAAAAGCACCAATCCTGAATACTCTGAACTGATGCTTTTTCTTTGGTCATTTAATGACTATTTCCCTTTTGGAACGTGCTTATCTGTGAACGATTGAGATGTTTTGTTCCAACCTTCGATCAACTTTGATCTGTCGGCATTCAATTTATCGTTCGTAGCGTTGTACTTACCTACGCCC
>CAMLET010000292.1 GCA_946479125.1 uncultured Flavobacteriales bacterium | reverse complement strand
GACCACCGAGATCTACACTCTTTCCCTACACGACGCTCTTCCGATCTCGTTTGTTGAAAGAACCAACTTTACATTCTTCCATTCAATGCCAGTGTTTTGAGAAACCAATCCTTTTGCTTCAAGCGAAATTGGAGCGTTTACACCTGCAGAACGCATATCGTAATAAGGAGTCCAAAATGCATTTGGTGTGATATAAGAGAAAACGAAATCAGCAGAACCACCTTTATCAGCAGAAAGCTCAACTACCACTTCTGAATAAATGGTTACGGGCAAACTGCTGCGTGTATTTATCTCTTGTTCAATGACATTGATCTTCTTAGCAAGTGCTTCAATTTCTGATTGTAATTGCGATTTGCGTTGTCCGATCTCTGTCAGTTTTGCGTGATTAAAAGCTACTGCTTCTTTCAGTTCAGCAATCTTAACGCCGCTTTGGTTACTCCACAAACGGCTGTTTTCCTGGATCAATTTTTCATCCGTCAACAAAACATGGTATTCGTCTTCCAATGCTTGCTTTTTATCTTCCAGCGATTTTCTGTTAGCAGTCATCGTTTTCAGATCAGCTTCTTTGATGGAATTCTCATCGTAGTTTTTGCGGACGCGAACACTAAGGATAGTCGCATTTTCCGTACACTTCAATTGCAAGGAATTCGGATCAGTAAACTCCGTAATCTTTTCGAATACAACGAATTGTTTTCCAGCGGTAATGTTAACTGATTTCTCATGCTGAACCTGAGCTCCGTTCTTGAAAACGGTTACTTGCTTAATTGGTGCATTTTCGCGTTTCTCCGTTTGCGCAATCGCAAGAGAACCAATGAAGCAGATAATTATTAATGTGAGTGATTTAAACATGTTTATTTCTATTATGAATGTTTGAGAATCTTGTTACAGGTAATTTCTTGTTTCGTTCAATTACTCCAAATAAATGGCCTGACCTTTTTCATAGTCGACAGAATAGTTGAATTTGAATGCTTTTGTTTCTCCAGATTTGGTTGTGAATTTCCAAGTCAGAATGTGCGTGTTTTCATCATAAGAAGCGCCTTCGTACGTTCCTTCTTTCACTTTAATTCCGTTGTTTGTTGAAATAGGGAAGTGATCTTTGATAATAATTGGAATAGCTGCTCCACCATTGTTTCTGATGGTGAAATCCCATGTCACTTCGTATTTATAGTGCGAACCAACCAAACGTGTTTTGCTCATTTCCTGACTTTTCTTACGTTCGATCTTGATCTTATTATCTTTCCCAAAGCTGAAACTGATGGTATCTTTCGTTGAGTTCACATCCACATAGCTTTTACCAATGTAAGTTCCATCAAAGTAAATGTTCGACTCACCACTCAACAGGTTCAATTTTTCCCAACCCGAGATCTGTGCAACAAGGAAAACGCCTTCATCAAACTTCGGAACACTGTGGTACTCATAAGTTGCAGGCATTTGGTAGGTTGCAATTGGAACACGATGATCCGCATTGTCAGATGGAATGGTAAACGGCATATCAATCACGAACTCCATTCTTAAGTCTTTCACCACTTGTGTTGCAACGTCTGAATAAACTCCGCCAGTAACTTTGGATGCAATTATTGGTCCTCCTTGTACAGGCATTCTTTTGATGTCCTCTCTTGTTATTGTGACACCTTTTTGCTGTGATAAAGAATAGGAAACATTTCCGAGTTCAACACGATTCATGATCTCTGCTTCATCACCACTGTAAAGTCCGTCTCCTTTTCCACCACCAGAATCTCCCTGACCAAATGGATTCACTCCTTGAGTAAGTCTGAGCTGTTGAATAGTTTCCATTGCAATTTCCTGTGGAATCATCGCAATTTTATAATATGGTGAATTGATTCCTAAATACTGTTGATGATATCCTAAATAATCAACTACGAACGTTGTCGTATTTCTTGGAACCTGGAAAGAGAATTTTCCTGAAGCATCGGTAGTGACAAAATTCATTGGATTTCCGCCGATAGTGATTTTTGCAAACGATAAAGGTTCGCCAGTGCTGATGTCCAATACTTCACCATGAATGGTTTCACCGAAATAGGTAAATGTTCCAGCGCTTTTATAAGTTGGAGTAGGCTGCGGTAAACTGGAATAGTAATCCAAATACCAAGGTTGGATGTTCGGTTCCTGCGTGCTTTCGTATGGATCGTTTGTTGAAAGAACCAATTTTACATTCTTCCATTCAATTCCTGTGTTTTGAGAAACCAATCCTTTAGCTTCCAAAGAAATTGGTTCATTCACTCCTGCAGAACGCATATCGTAATAGGGTGTCCAAAATGCATTTGGCGTAATGTACGAAAAGGTAAAATCTGCTGAGCCTCCACGATCTGAAGCTAATTCAACAACTACTTCAGAATAGATCGTAACAGGTAAGCTGCTGCGTGTATTGATTTCCTGTTCAATAACGTTGATCTTCTTTGCGCAGTCTTCAATCTCTTTTTTTAATTGAGATTTTCGCTGACCAATTTCTGTCAACTTCGCATGATTGAATGCCACTGCTTCTTTCAGTTCTGTAATTTTCACACCACTTTGGTTACTCCATAACCTGCTGTTTTCTTGAATTAGTTTTTCGTCTGTCAGCAACACGTGGTATTCGTCTTCCAAAGCTTGTTTTTTATCCTCCAGCACTTTTCTGTTTGCCGTCATGGTTTTCAAGTCAGCATCTTTCACAGAATTCTCATCATAGTTTTTGCGAACACGAACGCTTAGAATAGTGGCATTTTCACTACACTTTAATTGAAGAGAATTCGGATCAGTAAACTCAGTAATTTTTTCAAAAACGATGAATTGTTTTCCGGTAGTTACGTTCACAGATTTCTCATGTTGAACCTGAGCACCGTTTTTGAAAACGGTTACTTGTTTAATAGGAGCATTTTCACGCTTCTCATTTTGTGCAAAACTAACTGCATAAAGAGAACACGCAATTGCCAAAGCAAACGCTTTTATCATAGTATGTTATTTAATAAAATATTCAGATGTGGAAATAACGAAATTCCACAAAATCTATTTCGCAAATGGAAGAACTGCTAAATTTTTACGGGAAGTTTAAGTTTGTCTAAAGGAATCTCGTAGATATCGAAACTACTTTTTTGACCACTTAAATTAATGGCAGCCATCATCACTTTGTTCAACTCTTTGTAAATCTTGAAATGCGTATCGTCATTTACTGTGTTTACTGCTGCACCTAAATTGATAGGAGAGCTCCAGCCACTACCTGTGTTTTCACAAACGTAAACGTCTAATCCGCCCATTCCTCTGTGACCGTCTGAAGAGAAGAACAAGAAACGTCCGTCAGGTGTAATAAATGGAGTTGTTTCTCTTCCCAAAGAGTTAATACTATCCGGAAGTAAAACTGCAGTTCCCCATTTTTTACCATTTCGTTGAACCATGTAAATATCAGTTCCTCTTGTCCCACCTTTTCTGTCGGATACAAAATACATTGTATTTCCGTCAGCAGTTAAGGTTGCAGAGCCTTCCATGAAAGAAGTGTTGATGCTTTTGTTTGCGATTGGTCGTGCAAGTGACCATTTGTTTTGTTTTGTCCACTCAATTTCACAGATATCAGAGCTTTTCGTCATGATCTTACTGTCGCCGTAAGTGATATTTAGTGTAAGGATTCCTTTCAGGTTATCAGCCGACAACCAGTTTAGCGCGTCGAATCCGTCTGTATTCATGCGCTCAATGTTGTTTGTAATGCTGTCCCACATTTTCGTTTCATCGTTCCAGGTTGCTTTGTAAACATCTTCAAAATACTCCTGATCATCAGGGTTCAATTGTCCACCTGTAGTATTTCCTCTTCTTGACGTGAAGTACAACGTTTTTCCGTTGTTAGTAAGAATCGGACAGTAATCGTTATATCCTGAGTTGACATCTCCAGTAAGAATTTCGCGTTGAAGTTTGTCTTTTTCCAAAGCTGTTTTAGCAAATGCACATTCTGCAATTTTACCTTCAATATTCAGTTCTTTAATTCTGTTTTTTTGCATTTCAGTCAACGCTAATTGGTAGTAATGCTGAGCTGAGTCTAACATTCCCATTCGGTGGTAACTGTTTCCAAGAATATCGTAAACTTCACGATCTGTATCAACACCACCTTTTGAAAGTGCATTTAAACCGTATTGTTTTGCGTAACCGTAATTGTTCAATTTGTAGTGACAGTATGAAATCCAATATGCAGGTTTCCATGAATATGGATCCTTCATTGCTGCTTCACGAAAAGTGACAAGAGCTTCTCTGAATTTATTTTCAAGTACAAGTTGTTTTCCTTTGTCGAGGATCAATAAAGCGGCACTTCTGTCGATTATACTAGCTGTTGAATCAACTGGTCCGGGCTTGAAATTGGTATTCGCGTTTGTTGCAAATACAGGGAGAAGTAGTAGAATTGTTACAAAAATTTTCATGGTTCAAATGATCATTGAACTACAAAATAAACAATATTCTTTATCTTCTAATTGCTTGAGTCTCTGAAAACGAAGAAAAAATCAAATTAGGCGTTATCGGTTGAAAAATCTGACACCACAATTTCTCTTGTTTTCTTAAGGTCAACAAGATCGTTCATAGCAATGGTTGCGGCTACTATCGACCAAATTGGAGCAAAACTGGTACAAACCCATAGCAGTAGATTAACAACAAATCGGTATAGAAACTCAAACGGATTATCGCTGAAAGTTGACCAGTCAAACAATGCGGTTAAGTCAACCGGAACCCAGATCAATAATGAATAGAGCGCTCCGATTGAAAGTGCCAATCCTCGATTGCTTCTGGTGAACTGAATACTTTGTTCCATGTTCAGTTTTAGTCGTTCGTTTACATAATCTAGGAAAGAGAATCCTGAATAGTAGAAACTGATAAAGAAAATGGCGATTAATAAAGGGCTTTCTTCTACACTGTTCCAGCCAATGCGGGCAAATAGATACACGACGATGAAGAAGGCGTATTCCCACATGATATTTCGAATGGCTAAACGAAAACCGCGTCGAATGTCGTGAAG
>CAMLET010000291.1 GCA_946479125.1 uncultured Flavobacteriales bacterium | reverse complement strand
CAATAGTAATTGTAATTGGCAATGCTTTAGCAAACATCTGAGAACGCATGTTGTAACGGAAATACTCAATAATTGATTCTTTCGCACAAATGAATCCTCCGATAGAAGACATTGATTTTGCGAATGTTCCGAAAAGGATATCGATTTCACTTTGAACTCCTTGAGCTTCACCAGCACCTTGACCAGTTTCACCTAAAGTTCCAAATCCATGAGCATCATCAACGAATAAACGGAAGTTGTATTTTCCAGACTTACGGAATTCAACGATTTCCTTAATCTTTCCTTGATCACCTGCCATTCCGAAAACTCCTTCAGTGATAACCAAAATACCACCACCAGTTGTTTCAGCCAAACGAGTAGCATTTCTCATTTGCTTGTCGAAGCTCTCCATATCGTTGTGTTGGAAAACGAAACGCTTACCTGTATGTAAACGCATACCATCCAAGATACAAGCGTGAGATTCAGAATCGTAAACGATAATATCACTTCTGTCAACTAAACAATCGATAGCAGAAACCATTCCCTGGTAACCGAAGTTCATTAAGATACAATCTTCGTAACCCATGAATTCAGCCAACTCATTTTCCAATTTTTCGTGTTCGCTTGTTTGACCAGTCATCATACGAGCTCCCATTGGGTAAGCCAAACCGTAATCAGCTGCAGCCTTAGCATCAGCTTCACGAACTTCAGGGTGATTAGCTAGTCCTAAATAGTTATTTAACGACCAAACCAAACATTCCTTACCGCGGAAAATCATTTTGTTTCCCAATTCACCTTCTAATTTCGGGAATGTAAAGTAACCGTGTACACCTTTAGAGTATTGTCCGATTGGACCACGATTACGTTCAATTTTTTCAAATATATCTGCCATGTCTAATAAATTGAAAACCACGCCTTGAGCATGGTTCTTTCTTTAGTTCGTGCAAAGTTAGTAGGTTTCAGGCTTTTTTCCGCTTTTGAGTTAAATTTTTATTCAGATTTTGTTAACACATGCCAGCAAAATCGGTTAAATGCGATCTAACTTTTTAAGTTTTTATATCTTCGCGGCAGCAAGTCAACAACGACAGAACCAAAATTATAAGAATGCATAGAATCCTCCTTTTCGCTTTTTTTATTAGCCTAATTAATTTCTCCTTTGCCCAACAAACTGAAAACGACACTTATCCTGTTGTTGTTTCCGATGAAACTTTTGAAAAGATCATTGGAACCAGAAATGGTAATCTACTAATGCTTCAGGAAGACGGTAATCAGTATTTTATTATCGAATACGACACACTCTCTTTGGCTGAAAAATCCAAATATTCCATTCAGGCTGAAAAAGAAGTAGGTGTTTCTAAATATCTCGCTGGGATTTTCATGATTGGATCAAACATAAAGGTGATCTACCGTCAATATGTAATCCTGACAAAAGCACATACTTTCAACGTATATGATTGCGACATGAATGGTTTGATCAATTCGTCGAAGAAAGAATACACTATAAAAAGTTGGGACAAAGGCGATTTTGCGTTCTTCACTACAAATGAGAATAAAGATTGTTTGCTTTTTGGAAGGGCGAGTAAAAATCTAAAAAATACTGAACTCACTTTTGAATCATTTCTGATCAATGATCATTCTGAAACACTTCAAACGTTGACATTGACCGAGGCAATTGAGAAAAAAGGTGATTTTATACAATCAAGTGTTGCTATCAATAATCAACACGAAATTTTCACTTACGCTTTTCACAACATATTCAACAAAAGCGATAAGAAGTTTCATTCCCAAGTATATCTGAAGATGTATAACGCTTCGAAAAAAGAACCAATCTCATCTTCTTCGTTTGAAATTCCAGTTGGTTACTCTTGTGCTGAATTACTTCTCAAGGAAGTTGGAAATCGTTCCGCATTAATCGGCATCTATCAAAACTATACGAAAAAGCAAGTGAATGGGTATTTAGGATTGTTCAGAGTACCGGTAGAAAACGGAAAATTAGGTACTCCGGTTTACACCAAATATTCTGAAGCTACCCGATTAAAGACCATTCAAGGCGCAGACATAACTGAAGGTGTTTCTGTAAGACCGTTTTATACACTTCATGACTATCTTGTTGACTCAAAAGGAAACGCATATATTATTCAGGAACGTCAAACAATTAATAAAGAAGGAAAATTCTATTATGGATCTATTCTGATCTCAAAATTTGACAGTAACGGCAATCTGGTTTGGGACAATCTTATTCCGAAATCGCAGTTCTTTAGTTTGAAAGTGGTTTCTAATCCTGCTCTTTATATCTTACCTCCTGCTTTAACTATTTTGGCTTATTATGCCATTACAAGAACTGACGAAGGTTATTTGTCTTTCAAAGCAACGTTGGTGAATGATGAAATCCAACTGCTTTTCAACGATATTAAAGAAAATGAAAATAAACAAGGTTTTACCGAACGTCAACCTTATACAAATCCTGAAAAAGGTATTCCTTACGTTACGACTGTTAAAAGCGATGGAACCTTCTCTTATAAATGCAGAGAAGATCTAAAACCAAGTGGCGAACCTTTTGTTCTTCAAAACGGATATTACCTAAACGGTTCTTACATTCTGGTATCGAAAGACAGAAAACGCGGAAATATGCTTTCGAAAGTACATTTCTAAGCGCTAAGTTTCAGATACTTTTCTTTTAGAAACGCTTTGTGATGCATGGCATGACCAATAATCATCCAACCAACGCTACGGGTGGTAACAACTGAACCATTTGCATGTCCCCGAAAATCGAGCATTTCATCCGACATTCCGGAAAATAAAAGTAATGTCGACTTTCTCACGGTCTCAAATTCTTCAATGATCTGTGTGAGATTACGATTTTCAGAATTACTGTTTGCAATGTATTGGTCTTCATCGAATCCGTGCAATTCCGTTGCATCCTGGCGTGAAAAACGAAAAGCACGGTACTGAAAGATCCGTTCGGTATCCATCATATGCAGTACCACTTGTTTCACCGACCATTTTTCTGGCTGGTATTTAAAATCTTGCTGATCTACAGGAATTGAATGTAAAAATCGGAACAATCGATCTGTACTTTCCCTAAGCGCAACATCAAGATCTTCCCAACAATCGGTCAAATCGAAATAGTAAGCTGCATAGACTGGCGCGTCTGAATAGTTTGGTCTACCTAAAAGCGAATTATTCATATGCCATATATTTATCTAAAAGATAAACAAAAGCAGCCATACTTGCACAACCTAATTCCAACTCTCTTTTATTCACAGCTTCAAAAACATCACTTTTTGCGTGATGAAAATCGAAATAACGCTGTGAATCTGGAACAAATCCGAACAATGGAATTCCTTCATATGATTTTTTCAACGGACTAATATCCACTCCTCCGTATCCAACTTCGAAATGATGCAAACCGTAAGGCTTTAGAACTGCTGCAAAACTTTGAATCAATTTCAGATACATTTCACTTCCGTCACATTCAAATCCACGTGGCGTAAATCCGCCTCTATCACTTTCAACCGCTGCAATCTGTAATTCGCCTTTTTCTTTTGTCCATAAAGCATAACCTTGTCCGCCTTTGTTTCCGTTTTCCTCATTCATAAAGAAAACAACACGAATAGTATGCTCAGGTTTAATTTTCAGTACTTGCATGATTCGCAACGCCTCCAAACAATGAATTACACCTGCTCCATCGTCATGTGCACCTTCACCCTGATCCCAGGAATCCAAATGTCCACCGATAGTAATAATCTGATTCGGAAATTTACTTCCCCTGATCTCACAAACCACGTTATTTGATGGTGCGTCCGGAAAATCCTTGCAATCCATTTCCATGATCACTTCAATCTTTCCATTTGCAAGAGCTTCTGAAAGCGCATTTGAAGCATTGGTCGAAAGTGCACCTGCAGGAATTTTCTTCACCGCATCCTCGTAATACATAGAGCCTGTGTGTGGATGATCGTCATTTGGCAAAGCTAGTGAACGAATCAATACACCAACGGCGCCTAGTTTTGAAGCTTCAACCGCGCCTTGTCCACGAATTGCGTAGCAACCACCGTAAGCTTTGAAAGTCACGACATCCGCAGGATTCATTGGCTGATTCAGAAACACAATTTTTCCTTCAACAGCAGATTTTGATGCTTTTTTCAATGCATCCAACGTCTTGAATTCAATGACTTCAGCACGCATTGTTCCGTTTGTCCCAATAGATCCGCCAAGCGCTACCATTTCTATAGGAACTATATCACCCGATTTTGTTTTATACCAAGCCGATTCTTTCGTTCCACGTTCCCAATGCGTAACCATTACTGGTTGTAAGAAAACCTCGTCAAAACCATATTCGGTCATTTTTGCTTTCGACCATTCAACGGCCATTTCAGCTTGAGATGAACCGCTTAGTCGTGCGCCAATGTTCTTACACAGCTCACGCAGATCTTCGTACGATTTACCATTATTCAACGCTTCATCGAACATTTTTCGGATAACGGTTGAATCCGTGACATCCTGTGCTGTTAACGAAGTGATTGAAGTAAAAACAAACGCGATAATTAACGAAATTCTAGTCATTGCAGTGCTTCTTTAAGTTTTGTAGTCCCTGTTCAAAATCCCTTCCAATAAACTTATTCATTGTAGGAATCATTGCCCGTTGAAGGGGATTTTTACCAATTTCTGACTCGAAAGACCAAGTCACCAATGTTTCATCTCCCTTTTCCTCAAAATTAAAAATCACAATTGATTTTGCCCGAAATCCGAAAATCAATTCGATAGTAATCGATTTGCTCGGTTCGATTTCCAAAATGGTCATACTTCCAATTCCCACTTTTCTGTTCCCTTTCCATTTAATCCAGGCTCCTACTACTCCATCTTCTTCAGAAAAAGAGGTTTCCATTTTAGGATCTTTTGCCGACCATGGACTCCAAATCACAAAGTGCTTAAACGAAATACAGTGAGCAAAAACGTGTTCAATGGGTGCTTTAATTAAAATACTTTTTGAAGCTGATGCTTTGGTGGGCTGACTAAAACCTATTAA
>CAMLET010000290.1 GCA_946479125.1 uncultured Flavobacteriales bacterium | reverse complement strand
GTCATGCTACCTTACGAGAAGTTGAGCCTTTGACAGAAATTGAAGCCAATCGTCCAACGCAAGAAAAAATGTATTCTACCTGGAATTCTATCAAGGAAAAATAAACCATCATGTTTACCGTTTCAGTATTTCGACATTTACCTAAAAGCTACATACTATGATCAAATCAACTTTACTAGCACTTACGTTCTCCCTCTGCTGTATGACAGCGAAGTCGCAAAACGCTACAAGTATCGATGAAGCATTGAAGTTAGAATTCAATTGTGCATCTCTTAACATTGATGCTAAAGATGTAAAAACACTTCCGAAAAGTCTGAATGTTTGCAGTCATCTGAAAACGATCGATTATACAAACAATAGTTTTTTAGTCATTGAAGAAGGATTGATGCTTACAAATGTAGAGGAATTGAATTTGTCAGGAACGTATATCAATTCATGGGAACTGAACAAGATCTCTGCTGCTTTCCCCAATCTGAAGAAACTGTCCTTATCTAATTCTGGGTTGTACTTTATCGGAAGTAGTTTGGTTGGGTTCTCTAATCTTGAATCACTTGATTTATCCAATAACAAATTGGAATTTCTTCCGGATGATCTCCAGTATTTATCAAAATTAAAGGTTCTCGACCTTTCCCAAAACAATTTGGGTTCGAACATTGGTCCGTTAGGTTATTTGTGGGGCTTACAACAATTGGATATTACGGAAAACGAGAAATTATCGTCACTTGCTGTCACAAGAGTAGTTTCACTCAATCGTAATCTAAATGAACTGAAACTGGATTACAACAACAATATGGTGGATGCAGTTTCATTCTTGAAAGAAAGTCCTCTATCTTCGATTACATTTAATGGCCCTGTTGTTTCCATTCCTAAGAACATTACGGATCTTCAGAATTTGAAGAGCATTGGTTTTGAAAATACTTCGTTGATTCAGGATCAGGAAAATGTACTTTCAAAGATGAAGCAGTTGAATGCATTCAGTTTTACCAATTCAACATTGTCATCCGCTCTGGTTTCCTTGCCGAATATCAATAACGTGGAAATTGCTGCGAATGGCACTCAATTAAACGATAACCTGGAAGCGATAGCAAGTGCTAAACAATTGGACACTTTAAATCTCGAAAATTCAACTGTTTCACCCGCTCAGTTAGAAGAGCTAACTACCGCCTTACCAAGTACAACTATTTTGTCCAAAAATGGAATGCAAAATTTATTCGAAGTGGACAAACTACCCGTTCCAATTGTAAAAGCGGAAACAACTACGCTAACCGTTTCGCCAACGCAGGCAAATGAAATCACAGTAAAAAATGTGGACTTTTCAATTCCTGCAAACGCATTTTTGGATCAAAATGGAAAACCAGTTGAAGGTCCTGTTAAATTGGAAATAACGGTTTACAACGATCCTGTTCAAATAGCACTTGCAGGCGCACCGATGACTTTCGATAACAATGGTCAGAAGGAAACTTTTTCTTCCCAGGGAATGTTACGTGTAGATGCCTTTGATGAAAAAGGAAATACACTTCAGCCGAATCCAGACAATTTGATAAATGTCAGCATGCCCAATCTTCAGCCAAATACGGATGGAAATCTCTATTTCTTTAATGATAAAACCCAAAAATGGGAAGATGCAGACACTACGAAATATGGAGGAATTGAAGTTAGTAAGACGTTTCAAAACATACTGGATTCTATAAATAAGGTAGATTATAAGTCGTTTGTGAAAATTGAAGCAGATGAACCGTTGTTTCAGCTGCGAGCGCGTTACAAGGCCCAGCAATCCTACGTACAGATTACGCGCAGTATAACTAACTGGAAAGAGAGTCAAAAGTCAAAATATGGAACTTATACCTATTACCAACAAAAAAACAGCTTGTTCAGGAATCAGAAGTTTTATATCGACACCATTGTTTCCAAAGAAGTACTAGGAGCTTTGATTGTACGCAACAAAGCCTATTCACCGAAGAAAAGAGGAATCAAAAATGACGAAGATTATTGGAACGAACCAAGAAAAGTCTGGAACGTTAAAATTGAGAAAGACGGTGACAACGACCGGATGCGCTTAACCTTTAATTTGGAAGATACTACCTACAGTTTTCCGGTAGTACTGAGTCCTCCGTATACAAAAGCAAATCCCACGTTACGCTCTAGTCGAAACGCAAACACAGATTTTGAATTTGAGCGAAGAATGGCTTGGGTTCGGGACAGTTTAGTCACTGAGAAGATCAATACAGAAATGGAACATCTTCGTGACTCGCTTGCAGAAAACATGAGAAGTAAAGCTATAGATTTTTGGAAGGCGCGAGAACGCAGTATAGGAAGCAATGTAAATACATATGCTCAAATGAATCGACTAGGGTTCGATATAGTTCGTTTTGGTTTGGTAAACTGTGATTTTTTTACTGGTAGAAATCCTATTGCAGGATACGCCACTATCGAAGACAGTCTGACTGATCAGAACAATGTGAGGTATAAAACACTTCCAACAGTTCGAGTTGTTTACACAGATCAATTCACCTACACAGAACAACCAATCGAAAGGATTAACCTACTACGTGCGTCGAAAGAAATCGGAATCATGATACTTTCTTCCACGCTTATTGGGGTTATCGATTTTATTGGCGACCGTGATCAAAGAATAAAGAAATTCAGAACAATTCAGGTAGAAGGTAAATCTCCGGATGAAGTAAATCGTCTTATTTATGGTGATTAGATGGACGATTACATGTCTTTTGGTTTTCTTGATCAACAACAGCTATAGTCAGAGTTGGATCGAGAAAACGAGACGTGCACTTCCACAGAACGATGAACTTACAGAAGTTGAAGCTTACAAACCTTCAAAGTCTGAATATCTTTTTTATTCAGATTCATGTGACTTGTTTGAAAAGGTAGTATGCTCCTATTTTTCGAAAATACGGAACTGGAAAAAATATAAGATACAGAAGAGTTCCATTCTGACAGCGTTGTGCAAACATTCCTTATTCGGATTCAGCTTTAAGAAAGCAAAAAAAACAGCGAGACACCATTCGTACTTAAGACGCTTGAATAAAGCTTTGATTGGAAGCAACAGAACGTATGCCTATATTGAATTTGCCGCATTTGAGATCCCTGTAGTTCAGGTTCCAAGTAAGTATTTCTACGATACAGAAAATGGAGATTCTCCTTACCATCTTTATGAAGGAAAGAAACCAACTGAAAAAGAAATTGAGGAAGATGAGGCGAAATACAAACCTTGTAAGATCCTTACTGAAGACGAAATTGCGCATAAGATCGAAATCAAGATAAGAACATCGAAACTATACAGTTATATCTTAAAGAAAGAGATCTACACTTTTGGTGTTGGGTGTATTCCGAAAAAGAGAACGGTTTATCGCAAGGGAATTCCTACAATACGCGTTTTTATTGTGGTCGGAATCAAACGAATCAATGAGAAAAAGATTGGAACAGGGAAATACAAATCTAAACTGAGAAGGCAGGAACGCAAAACCATCAAGGAACTGGAGAAAATCTCACGTGTTTTAAGGGCAAATAGACCGCAACCTGTCTAAAATAAAAAACCCTGACTCTTCCGAACCAGGGTGACTGTACTAAAAATTCAGTACTAAGCTTTTTTTACATTTACTGCAACTAGCCCTTTTTTGCCTTCAGTTATCTCGAACGTGACTTTGTCATTTTCTGTTACTTTTTCTGACAATCCGGTTACGTGAACAAAAAAATCTTGTTTTGTGTCCTCATCAATAATAAACCCGAATCCTTTTTCTTCATTGAAGAACTTAACTGTTCCGATACTCATACTATAATATTAAAGCGCCAATGTCGACATTTATTTTGAATAATCGATACAAAAAAATAAAAAATAAAAAAAAGGGTGCTTCGACTCAACTCAGCACCCTTTTCAAAAGATTATTTTTTCAATATTACGCCAGCATTGATACTGGATTCTCTAATAGCATTTTCAGTGTTTGCAAGAATGCAGAACCTACAGCTCCGTCAACAACCCTGTGGTCACAAGACAAACTCAGTTTCAAAACATTTCCCGGAACAATCTGTCCGTTCTTCACAACCGGAGTTTCTTTAATTTGTCCAACAGAAAGGATACAACCGTTTGGTGGATTGATAATTGAAGTAAAATCTTCAATACCGTACATCCCTAAGTTAGAAACAGCAAAAGTTCCACCTTGCATTTCTTCCGGCTTCAATTTCTTGTCTCTCGCACGTCCAGCTAAATCTTTGATTTCGTCTCCTAATTGAGAAATTCCTTTGCTATCCGCAAAACGAACAACCGGAACAACTAAACCTTCTTCTACCGCAACTGCAACACCAATGTGAATGTGATTGTTGTAACGAATAGATTCGCCCATCCAGTCAGCATTTACTTTCGGATGTTTTCTCAATGCAGCAGCAACAGCTTTAATAATCATATCATTGAATGAAACTTTCACTCCATCCATTGAATTGATTGCTTTTCTAGCCGCAATTGCATTGTCCATATCCACCTCCATTTTAAGGTAGAAGTGTGGAGCCGAAAACTTAGATGCCGTAAGCGTTTTTGCAATTGCTTTACGCATTTGAGAGTTTGGAACTTCAGTAAATGATTCCACCAATCCACTAGCAGCAGGTCTGTTTCCTTGAGCAGGAGCATCGTAAGGAACGTAATGATCTACATCGCGTTTCGTGATACGTCCGCCTTCGCCAGTTCCCTGAATAAATCCTAAGTCAACACCGCGTTCTTCAGCCAATTTCTTAGCTAAAGGAGAAGCAACTATTCTTCCGTTATTCAAAGTTGTAGAGCTTGCAGCAACCGGAGCTGAAGCTTTCTCTTCTGTTTTTGGAGCTTCTGTTTTAACTTCCTCTACCGGAGCATCAGCTTTAGCTTCCGTTTTCGGAGCATCCGTTTTAGCCTCAGTCTTTGGTTCTTCTTTTTTCTCTTCAGTTGGAGCCGGAGCACCTGAAATCAAAGCAGAAATATCTTCACCTTTTTCACCAATGATCGCAAGAACTGCATCCACAGGAGCGCCTTG
>CAMLET010000289.1 GCA_946479125.1 uncultured Flavobacteriales bacterium | reverse complement strand
GCTTTGCGTTTTTCTATTGGACCATTCCATTCTTGTTGGCTTTAACCGTTAGCGGAGGAGCAATTTTAGGTTTGTTCAAAGCCAGATCTGCAATGTTCCGATTCCTGATGATTGTTGTAAGTTCGGTTGGCTTGTCGTTGCTTTGGCAGTTTTCAGTTACTAAATTGATTGGAAGTGGAGCAGGAGCTTTCGATAATTCAATTCTTTACACCTGGGGAATTGCTGGATTTGTTCAATTGCTCTTTTTACAATGGCGTTTGCCCAAATCAACAGAAAAAAAGGAACCGGCGGTTGTTGTACTAGGTTTGTTGTCTTTTCCTTTGACAGCTGTTTTATCTGTTCTCGCGTTGTCGTTATTCCATTTTGCACAGTTGAATAGCAATAATCCGGAACCGGAAACGTATTTGCTTTCCTCTGATTTTAAAGGTGAATTCCGAGTTGTTTACAACGAGAAGAATGGAGTTGAACCTAAAATCGAAGATGGAAGAAGAATCATGAAAGTTCCTGCAAATGGAATTTTAATTGTGAAACCCGAATTCAAGAACGGAACAGTTGATCAGGAATTTTTCACCGTAGATAAAGCTGGTAAAAGAACACAATTGAGCAACATCATTAAGTTTCAGGATCGTTTGAAGGAAGCACCAGGAGTTCTATACTGGGGACCAGGAATCTCTATCCAAAGTAGTAAATACAAAGACACTCAATTACAGTATGTAGATTTTACCTTGTATCAAAAAGATTCGAAAGAGAGAAATCAAGCTGAATACGAGAAGTTCCAGAATACATTTGATTCATTGACGGTAGCGTTGGTGAAGGCTGAGAGAAAGTAAGATTTCCCGCAGAGGAGCGCAAAGAACGCAGATGTTATTTGATGAAAGGAATAGATAAAATAGGAATAGACTTTATCTATCAAATTGAAATGGTTCTTCCGTTTAAAATAGGTTGTTTCAACATCTCATTCAATTCTTGCTGTAACACATGATCTGTGCGATGACCCCATCTTGTTTGTTTAGTTAGCTTTGGTATCGTACTCAAAATACATTTAATACATCTTTTTCATCTGCGTCCTTCCGTGCCCGTCCGTGGGAGAATAACAAAAAAAAGACGCTCTCCATTTTCAGAAGAACGTCTTGCCTTTAATAAAAGAGCCTTATGGCTCGGGGTTTACTCTTTTACTGAGCTTCGGTCATCGAGTCCGCTGCGGCGGAAGATGTCGAAGTTACCTCCAACCACCACCTAAAGCTCTGTAGATATTCACTTTTGCGTGGAACAAATCGCGTTTCGTTTCAATCAACTCAAACTTCGAAGCCAGAGCATCACGTTGTGTCAATAGAACTTCCATGTAATCTGCTCTTGCTGAAGTAAATAAGCTGTTTGCAATATTGATCGATTCATTCAAAGCATCAACTTGTTGATTTTTCAAAGCGTAACTCTGTCTCAAATTATTGATGTTCGACATCTGGTTCGCTACTTCAATGTAAGCGTTTAGAATCTTCTGTTCGTAAGTAAACGCAGCCTGAACCTGACTTGCCTTTGCATTGTAGTATTTCGCCTTGATCGATGCTCTGTTTACCAACGGTGCAACCAAATCGCCAGCTAAACTTGCCAACATAGATTCTGGTGTACGAATCAGATATGCAGGATTGAAGGCCTGAAAACCAACTCCAGCTCTAATGGTGAAAGAAGGGTAGAATTGAGCTCGTGCAGCTTTTACGTCCAATTTGTTTGCAGCAAGATTCAATTCTGCTTCTTTGATGTCAGCTCTATTTTCCAATAATTGCGATGGAATTCCTTCTGCTATGCTATCCATTTCGACAGTCGCAAACGATTGCGCTGTTCTAACAACAGGTTGCGGATATCGACCAACCAGGTAATTGATACGGTTTTCTGTCTCAACTATCTTTTGCTGAATGTCGTATTGCAAGCTTTTCGTGTGATAAACTTCAGCTTCGAATTTCTTCACCGCTAGTTCTGTTACACGAGTTGCTTCTTTCTCCAAACGAACCGTATTCAAAGCGTTGTTTTGAATTTCGATGTTTTGTTGTACAATCGCCATTTGATTATCTAAAGCCAACAATTCGTAATACGAGTTTGCAATTTCAGCTACCAGATTCGTGATCATGAAATCCTTTCCGGCTTGTGTTGCAAGAAACTTGTTGTAAGCTGACTTTTTCGCATTTCGAAGTTTGTGCCAGATATCAACTTCCCAGGAAGCCGTAGCTCCGATCATGAAATCGCCCATAGCTTTTGGATTCGCTTTGTCTTCCACAATTTGAAGCTGTTCCTCAGCTGCACCTCGCGTTGTATACTTTGGCGTTTTATCTACGCCTGCACCAGCAACTCCGTTTACTGAAGGCATGTATTCCCCTTTTCGGGCCATCACTTCGTTGTTAGCCATCAGAATTTCCTGCATCACAATATTCAATTCCTGGTTGTTGTTCAACGCAGAATCGATTAGTGACACCAGATTCGGATCGTCAAAATATTGACGCCATTTTAATTCACCAATGTTGGTTGTATCCTGCGAACCATTATAGCTCGCAGGTACATTTGATATGTTTTCGTCTCTTGGATTTGTTTTGTCCAGGTTTCCGCATGCTGCAATGAACGATAGGGAAACACTTGCTATTGACACGTATGCCAACGTTCTTAATTTACTGCTCATTGTCTTCGCTTTCGTTAGGTGATGTAGGGAAACTGTCTATTGCGTGTACGAAATCTTCCGTCAATGACGATTCGTCTTCGAACTTGATCAACTTCTTGCCATTTGCAAGACTTGCGAAGATGTAGTACAATCCTGGAACAATGATTACTCCGAATATAGTTCCGAAGAGCATTCCTCCAAGTGCAGAAGATCCGATTGTTCTGTTTCCGATTGCTCCGGCTCCGTGAGCTAGAACCAATGGAATCAAACCAGCGATAAACGCAAATGATGTCATCAAAATCGGACGGAAACGTACTTTAGCTCCTTCAATGGCAGCTTCTAAAACTGTTGCTCCATGTTGTTGCTTATGAATCGCGAATTCCACAATCAGGACGGCGTTCTTACCGAGTAACCCGACAAGCATGACTAGTCCAACTTGTGCATAGATGTCGTTCGCTAATCCTAAAGTCTTGAGCAATAAGAAAGATCCGAAGATTCCGGCAGGTAACGAGAAGATAACCGCCAAAGGAATAATGAAGCTTTCGTACTGAGCTGCAAGAACGAAGTAAACGAATACCAATACAATCAGGAAGATCCAAATTGCTTCGTTTCCACGCAATGTTTCGTCTTTTGAAAGCGCTGCCCAGTCGATATCATAACCTTGTGGCAATGTTTTCTTAGCTACTTCCTGAATCACAGCAATGGCTTCACCAGAACTGTATCCTTTTGCAGGAGCACCACGAATTGCTGCAGTGTTGTACATGTTGTAGTGATTGATCTCATTCGCACCTTGTGTTTTCTTAATGCGCATGAATGCTGAGAACGGAACCATTTCGTCACGGTCATTTTTCACATACAAGTTCAAAACATCCGTAGGTAACTTTCTGTATTCTGGTCCAGCCTGAACGAATACCTTAAAGAAACGTTGGAATTTGATGAAACCTTGTTCGTAAGTACTTCCCACGAAAATGGAAAGTGTGTTCATCGCATTTCCAATACTAACGCCTTTCTGCATCGCTAGTTCGTTATCGATCTCAATTTCGTATTGTGGATAGTTAGCACTAAAGAAGGTAAACAAACCTGTCAGCTCTTTGCGCTTACCTAATTCCGCCATGAAATCGTTTTTCACTTCTTCCAGCTGTTGGTAATCTCCAGAGTTGGTTTTGTCTAACAATTGCAATGCAAAACCTCCTGCTGCCCCATAACCTGGAACTGCTGGTGGATCAAAGAATTCAATTGTTGCTCCCGGAATTGCTTTCGCTCTTTCTTCCAGTTCGTAAATGATTTCGTTCACCGTGTGTTTACGCTCATCCCAAGGTTTCAGGTTGATCAAACATGTTCCCGCATTCGATCCACGACCTTCTGTCAATACTTCGTAACCAGCAATTGAAGAAACAGATTGAACTCCATCCACTTTTTGAACGATGTCCTGAAGTTGGCGGGAAATGTCGTTTGTTCTTTCCAAAGTTGATCCCGGAGGTGTTTGTACAATCGCATAGATCATTCCTTGATCTTCACTTGGGATAAATCCTGAAGGAAGCGTTTTTGTAATTCCGAAGATTCCAAAACCAAATGCGAACAGTATTGCGTAAGTCACGAATTTTCTGTTTACGATCAATTTCAATAAACCAACGTAACGACCAGTCAATTTATCGAAACCACGGTTGAACGAGTCAAGGAAACGATTCAACAAGTGTTTCTTTCTCGGTTTACCATGATTGTTTTTCAGGATCATCGCACACAAAACCGGAGTTAAGGTAAGTGCTACGAAACCAGAAATCACAATTGAGGTTGCCATGGTGATCGCAAACTGTCGATAGAAAATTCCAACAGGACCAGACATGAATGAAACCGGAATGAATACCGCCGTCATCAATAAGGTAATTGCAATTACAGCACCACTGATCTCACGAATTACTTTCTGAACTGCACTAAACGGACTCAGATGCGGTTCTTCTTCCATCTTGGCGTGGACAGCTTCCACAACTACAATCGCATCATCGACGACGATACCAATTGCCAATACAAGGGCGAAAAGTGTGATCATGTTGATCGTCAAACCGAAGATTTGCATGAAAATAAAGGCACCAATCAATGAAACCGGAACGGCTATTGTTGGAATTAATGTTGAACGCCAATCACCAAGGAAGATAAACACTACTAAAGCTACCAGGATGAAGGCGTCGCGCAATGTATGAATTACGTTTTCTGTTGAAGCATCAAGGAATTTGGAAACGTCATAACTGATCTCGTAATCCATTCCTGGAGGAAATGTTTCTTTCATTTCTTCCAAGCGCGTTTTTACGTTTTCGATTACCTCACTCGCGTTACTTCCGTAAGTTTGTTTCAATACGATTGCCGCAGACGGGTGACCATTCAAATTCGAATAAAGG
>CAMLET010000288.1 GCA_946479125.1 uncultured Flavobacteriales bacterium | reverse complement strand
ATATTGAGCAATTACTTCCTGTCCGTCGGCACTTAAAAGGAAAATTCCAGTACTTGCCGTGGCAATCCACTTTCTGTTTCCACCATCAATTTCAATATCTGTAATAGGCGTATCGCCGAGCAGATCTTCTACGTTTCCTTCAAATTTCACCAGGATTTTAGTAGCGTCAATAACGCCCGATGATGAAAACAAACTTTCGCTATTGTAAAGAACCACAAAACCACTTTCGGTTCCAATCCAAATTTCATTATCAAAATCGCAGGCAATTGCTGTAACAACATCGGAAGGAAGATTTCCGTTTCCTTCGCCAGTTGTCAATACTTTATAAGTGTCATCGCTGGTTACGGAAGGTGTTCCGTTATCGTTAAAACCAACCAATCCTGTTCCGTAAACTCCAAACCATTTATTCGAGTTGTAATCAATTGCCAGTTTCGTTGTGTACTTGTCCGTTGTGCTTGAACCCGTATTGAAGGCTTTCCATGTTCCATCAGCTAACTTCACTTTTAGCGGATTGTTGCTGTAACCGTTGCACATCCAAAGATTTCCGCTTTCATCATATTCCAATGCCGAAATACAAACATAACCGTTGCCCAAAGTGGTTGTTTCGAGAATAGAATTCCCACTGTTGTAAACATTTGAAACGGTTTGTCCATTGACAATACTCAGTCCGTTATTTGCATAACAGCCCAATGCAATTTCATCTTCATTTAATGGATTAATAGCTCCTGTACTCACGTCGTAAGTGAAGTTATCGCTCCAAAGTGGTTGTGAATTCTGGTTGTAGAGCGTCCAACTTTCGTCTTTAAAGGTATAAGCGCCGCTTCGTTTATAATTGAATTCTACGCGATCCTGAATTCCGCTGCAAACTACCAGTTTATCCTTGTACGCGTTTACGGAGAAGAAATCATCTTTTGGCGGTCCGGCTTTTGAAATGAAATTATAGCTGAACTCATTGTAATAGCGTACAAGACCGTTCAAGCCGTCAGCCACCCAGTAACGACTTCCATCCCATGCAGCTGCAACTGGATTCGGAGTTACGCCTTGGTAATTTCCAATGTAACTTTCCAATGCGCCAACACCGCTATAAACCAGTATGGCAATATCAAACGTCAACGCAAAATTGTTGTTTACAATGTTGAAATCCAGAATTTCCATGTCGAACTGATCTCCAAAATGCATTTGCATGCCTGTTGGTGTCAATTTCATAATGGAATCACTTCCGTAAACGTCTTTTTTCTTAAGTACGTAAAGATCACCGTCTTTTACACCTAATCTTCCATAAGATCCACCTGCAATTGGAGCAAAACGCGAATCCGTAGACCATTGGTTAGGATCTGCAAGGAAATTGTTTGAAACGCCTCCTTTAAAACATCCGGATTCTGTTACAGCGTAAATCGTATCGTTAAATATCTCAGAATCTAGAATCGAAATGGTGCTGTTTCCAGGATAATAAGTGTCTTTTATTTCATGTTTTGACGGATCAAGAACCACAATTCCGAAACCAGTGCTGGTTAGAATTCGATTTCCGTCGACAGTAAATTTATTGATCGTCTTGTTTCCAATTCCTGAAGCAAGATAGATTCCCGGAATATTGATCACCGAACCATCCGATAGAATTTGGTCGATGTTTCCATTCTTGTATCCAACAAAAAAGCTTTTCGTTCCCGGATGAAAAATGATGCACGATACTTTGATATCCGAAAGTCCGTTCATGTTATCGTATACGTGGTATTCAGCGGCGTCAACATCATAAGCCAGGACCCCGGAACTCAGCGCACACATGGCAAATCCATTTCCATAAGCCACATCAATTCCTCTCGAATGCGGAATATGCATGCGCCACTGACCCATTCCAATTTGAGCCGAAGCACTTAATGAACCAATACTTAAAAGGAAAATAACGAGGAGATTACGAATCATAACATCAATGAAGTAAGGCTTAAACGCCAAGTTCTCAAAATTATTTGAAAATATTGATACGGGTTTGTTATTTCTCCAAAACATCAGCGCTTTCTGCAGCCGTTATTTTCTTTGAACTAGCAAAAATGATAATTGCTGTTATGAAACAGAAAACCACGGCAATATCGTGAATTACAATTTGAGAAAGATCAATATCAGATTTCATGAATTTCCCAAGCGGAAAAGGATTTTCCGATAAGTGTAGAGCTGATCTGTGATAAAGAAATATTCTTACTGCGATACCTAACAGAAACACAAACATTAGTACGGTTTGATTTTTCAGGAATTTCTGAGATGTAACCGGAATGTTCTTGAAGCTGCTAAGTGTGCTTGATAAAGCAATGCTAAAGAGTGGAATTACCAAAGCCGAAAGACAAACAAGAATTCGTGTTTTCGTTTCCCAGCCCATTTCGGTTAGTGATATTCCAACCAACTTGTTGTTTAACAATGGTGAATACGTCAGTTTCATTAATAGTGGCGTGAGCAGCCAGAAAACGATCAGCAATAAAACACTGGTAACGATAGAAGGGAGAATGATTTTTTTCATACAATAACTGAATTCGAAGATAGTGTTTATTCGAACTCCAGTTCAAAATGAACGCCCTTGTCTGCATTTATTTTTCTGATTGATCCGTTCAATTGATCCGCAAAACCTTCAATGAGGAAATGTCCAAAGTGATGTTCTCTTTCGTTATTTTGATTTTCATTGAATCCTGTGCCATCGTCTTTGTATGTCATCAGGTAGTTATCTTTAACCAGACGCATAGAAAGGTAAATGTTTCCACTATTTCGGTCTTTAAAACCGTGCAAAATGGAATTGGTAATAAGTTCGTTGATCAATAAACCCAATGGGATCATCTTGTCGACTGGTAGCTCCAGATAATCCAAATCCAGATTCAGTTTGAAATTTGCAGGTTGGTGTACCAACGAATTCAAGCAATCGTTAAAGAGTTTTTCCCAGTAATTGGCAACGTTTATCAGTGCCAGGTCTTTGTATTTGTAAAGCGACTCGTGAATGCTGGCAATGGTTTCTATCCTCGATTGCGTTTTGTCGAGAACATCATGAAAATTGTTATCACCTTCATCAATCTGTAAACGAATTAAACTGGAGATGATTTGCAGGTTATTCTTTACGCGGTGATGCATTTCTTTGAGAATCACATCCTTTTCGTTGTTCAGTTTCACCAGTTCGGCAGTGCGTTTTTCAACCTTTGTTTCCAAATCGTTCTTGAGTTGAAGAAGTTCAGCTTCTGCTTGCTTTCTATTGGTAATGTTGGTCGATAAAACAAAAATGCCTTCGGGAATAGGTTCTATGCGCAGTTCAAACCAGTTGGTGTTACCATCGTTATAGGTAAACTCATTTTCAAACTGAAGGGTTACACGTTCATCCATGCATTTTTTGAGCTGACTGAACATAAAGGTGTTTTCAATGCCGGGATAGCATTCCATCATGGTTTTCCCGATGAGTTTTTCAACGGTACTTTGTCCTTGATCAGCAACAGTAGTATTTACATACAAGTATTCCCAGTTGTAACCAACAACTTGAAATCCTTCCAGCAAACTATCGAGAATACTTAAGTCTAAAATCGAATGTTTCAATGAAGTAGAGTTTAATCAGTAATAATGGGTGCGATTCCGAATTTACGAAAAAGACGGTAAAGGTCAAAAGGTTCAAAGTTAAATGTTGAAGAATGGTTGATTAAGATTACTCATAAAGACCATGTGAACCTAAAGAATTGCGAATTATGGCTTTGCGATCTTATTTCTTTGCGGTTTTTAACTAGTTAACTCTTCCTTTGGTCTTGTTTGCTCAAACTTGTTATTTTTGCTGTACTATTGATCGAAAGGTCAATTTGGCTCTGTGGCGCAACTGTATAGCGCACTGGATTTCGGCTCCAGCGGTTGGGGGTTAGAATCCCTCCAGGGTCACACGAGCGGGGATAGCATCAAAATTGATACTATCCCCGTTTTTCTTTCCCTTTAAAACGCCCGTCAATCGTGGGATTGGTTCAAAATAAGTGTTTGCTCTTGGGGTTTGAAATCTATCATTTTTTCGGTCATAGATAATCCCGTCAGGGAATAGGATATTTTGAAAAATCATTCTTTGACCGATTGAAGCATTTTCCCACCATAATAAGGGGTTTTGACAGTATTTTACTACCAATTCTAAGCCTTTTTCGAGGTTTGAATTACCGCTTTTAATTTTCGCAAGTAAATTTTCAACTTCGAACATTTCATCACTAAATTTCTTTTGAAATTTATCGAACATTGGTCGGTCAATTACACCCGTTACTAGCTTTTCTTCTGCTGATTCAATTTTGTTTTTCAGTTCCGAAATTTTCGCATTGTACATTTTTTGGTTCTCTTGGTGTTCTTCAAAAAGTACGCTGTACATTACACCAATTCCCATTTTGATTAATTCCGTTTGTTCTTCGCTTATTCTATATTCTGAAACAACTGATTTAAACTGTTCGTGAAGTTGTTTTGCGCTCTTTGTGGTTTTACATACCGAATTTCTGCATTTGTAGTACCATAAGTTCTTTTTACGGACGATAAACCCTGTGAGTGGTGTTCCACATTCTGAACAACGAGAAAACCGTTTTAGGGGCAAATTTTCGTCTTCTGATTTGTGTGAAACGGGGTGAATTCGATTATCCGCAACTACGTTGTTTACTTTCAAAAATATTTCCCTTGAAATCATTGCTTCATGTTTCCCCTCAATTGCTTTATTTGGAGATAGTTTAGAAACAATGATTCCGCAATAGTATGGGTTTGAAAGAATCTCGGATATTCTTCGGTCATTTAGTTTCAGTCCGAGAGCGTTTAGCCGTACCAATATTTCACAATTGCGCATTTGATTTTCTGCTTTCCAAATGAAAGCTTTACGAAGTAATTTACCTTCTTCGTTTAGTACAATTTTTTGGTCAACAGCTTTTGAACCTTTGTTCAGATTCACGTACCCTTTTGGGATAGAATAGGGGGTGTAACCCTTTTCGACCAATTCACGCATTCCGCTAACTGTTTTATCCTTTCTCATTTGGTTATCCAAATGACCGAATAAAAGCATGATGTTCCGTTGAAATTCTC
>CAMLET010000287.1 GCA_946479125.1 uncultured Flavobacteriales bacterium | reverse complement strand
AACCTGATCATCTATGCATCCCGGAATAAGATATTTTCCTTCAGCATTAATTTCAACTGCTCCCTGAACTGAAATTGAATCCGCAATTTTGGCAATTCTGTCGTTTTCAATTAATACATCAGCTACTCGTTCAAGACCTTCGTTAATAATTGTTGCGCCTTTAATTACCGTTCTTTCCATCACACTTTCAAATTTCTCATTTTCCAAACTCCCCAAAGTGCCTCCTTAAAAATTCCGGAAGACATTTTGGATTCGCCATAAATTCTATCTGTAAAGGTAATAGGAACTTCCGTCACTTTAAAACCTTTACGTTTTGCAGCATATTTCATTTCAATTTGAAAGGCGTAACCTTTAAACTGAATATTGTCCAATTTCATTGCTTCCAAGACTTTACGGGAATAGCACATGAATCCGGCAGTTGTATCGGCAATTCCAAGGAAAAGAATCATTCGAACATAAACGGAAGCGAAATACGACATCAGGATTCTACCCAACGGCCAGTTTTCCACTTTTCCACCACGCACATAACGAGAACCAATACTTACATCTGCTTTTCCGTTTACACAAGCATCCAATAAACGAGGCAAGTCATTCGGATTATGAGAGAAATCACAATCCATTTCAAAAATGTACTCGTAATCGCGTTCCAACGACCAATGAAAACCATGAATATAAGCTGTTCCCAGTCCAAGTTTACCTTGACGTTCTTCTAAATAAATTCTGTTCGGGAAACGTTCAATCTGTTCTTTTATTAGTTGTGCTGAACCGTCGGGAGAAGAGTCGTCGACAAATAAAACGGAAAAGTGATCAGGCAAAGCCATAACAGCTTCGGCCATTTTCACGATGTTTTCACGTTCATTGTAAGTGGGTATAATGACTATGCTCTTCAACAACTGTAGAATTGGAATGCTAAAATAGCTAAAAGAACGTGGATGCAAAGGGTTTGTTATACGATTAACAAAGATTATCAAGTAAGTTGAAAGAGACGAATAGATTTGAGAACCTGGAACCTGGAAACTTGACCAGTTCAGATTCCAGGTTCGAAATTCCAGATATCAAGATTCCTAGAGCAGTTACTCACCAGTAAAGTGTTATAAACGTTTATTAAACACACAATGGCTATTGAATAGAATCCGTAATTTTACCTCATGAAGTTTTCCCTTCTGTTTGTTATACTTCTTCACTCTTTCTCAGCAATGAGTCAGGGTTCATTGAATATGACGCTTCTGGATCATGAATTTCAGGATTCTCTGATTTGTAATTCCAGCTTATCACGATATTCCGATTGTTACGGTTTTGTATGGGAGAACGAAGAATACGCCGTAATTGGTTCTACTGAAGGAACACATGTTTATCAAATCGCTTCGAACAACGAACTCGTTCCGAAAGGATTCGTAGCTGGTCGTTATGTAAACATGTCGGTTAGTCACCGCGATTACGCTACTTACCAAAACTATCTTTATGCCGTGTGTGATGAAGGTGTTTCAGACTTGCAAATCATCGATCTGCAATATTTACCTGATTCTATTCACTTAGCAAAGGAAGACAGCACACAGTTTGGGCGCGTTCACAATATTTTCATAGATGAAGTCGAGCAGAAATTCTACTCGTTAATTCACCGTTCGACGGTAAGTACGCAAACCATCGATAAACCCATGAAAATCTTCTCGTTGGCAGATCCGCTGAATTTGGTAGAATTATGGAGTGGGCCTGGCGATGTGGAAGAAGTTCATGATGCTTATATCAAAGATGGCCTGGCATTCCTGAATTGTGGTTATGACGGACTTCGTATTTATGATTTTACCAATACAGCATCCCCTACTTACATAGAATCGCTTACTTTTTATCAGGATCAGGGCTACAATCATCAAGGTTGGTTGACACCAGACGGAACCACTTACATTTTTGCGGATGAAACTGCAGGAAAACGAGTGAAGCGCTGCTCTTGGGACGGAACAAATCTGAACATCACTTCTTATTTCGGAACCGGATTTTTAGACGGAAGTGTTCCTCATAACATTATGGCGAACGATACTTTTGTGTATGTTGCCTACTACAATCTAGGACTTCACATTTACGATTTACGTTATCCACAGCCTCTTGAAGTTGCCTATTACGACACTTATCCAACAACTTCGTTTTTCCCAATGAATGGAAACTGGGGAGTTTATTCGCTTTTGCCTTCAAAACGAATTTTAGCAGCAGATCGACAATACGGTCTTTACCTTTTTGGTTTTGATGCCAGCATATTATCAGCAGGAACAGGAGACGAAGTCGTTCTCTTCCCCAATCCAAGCGGAAACTCACCAAGTACAATTCGTTTTCCCAATGGGAGTACAGACATGAGTTATGATGTAGTGGATTTAAGCGGAAACATTGTACAAACTGTTATGCTTTCCGATTTCACTTTCAATCTTCTTCCTAACAACGTTGCGGCTGGCTCTTACATTGTACGAGGAAAGTACACCATCAAAAATTCCGAGAAGCAATTTTCATTGCGGTGGATGAATTTTCATTAGGACTTCTCGATTTTGAGAGCCTAGAATCTAGACTTCTCAAGCTGCAGAAGATTTGTCATCCTGTGCAACTTATGAACAAATTGTTGACTGAGGCTCTCGAAGGCAAGAATTCACTTATAACTCATAATTCGTAACTTATAACTCGTAACTTATAACTCCCCCAGCCACACAATAAACACCAACTACCATTCACATTTTAGCTATAGAAGACCGAACTGTCCAAAACCAATTCTGCTATATTTGTATAAAACCAGTTGATATGAAGACGTTAATCGCATTGTTATTAGGAATAAGTTCTCTTCTTTTTGTTGCTTCTTGTGGATCAGGCGCTCCAAAAGTAAATCACGATGAAGATGTGGATATGGGAACTTTTGATGATCACACTTATACATGCAAGGAACTTGGCTGGGAAACAACTTACCCTGAAGGTCCTTCCATTACTACTAAATCTGCAATTAAGTCCTTGAATGAACGTTCACAAAAATACGCTGGTGTTGACAATCCTGAATCAGACAAAGACCTGAAGTATTTACTTGCATATGGCTATGATTTCAACAACTCGTTTGCTTCAACTGCTCAGGTGTTCAAAGGAAAAACTGCTGCGGATTATGAATCAGCTAAAAAGAACATTCACGAAGCTGCATATAATAACTATTTCAGTGCAAGAATTCGCGTAGACACAAGTGCAACAACAATGAAAGTTGGAAAAGTAACTTTTGATGTTTGGACAATAAACTTGTACAATGATGAAGCAAAAGCATACGGACATCAACAAATGTTCACTGCTGTGATCAATGATTATTTCTTCTCAGCGGTTGTAAGCTATGACGATGATTTCTATCGTGATAAAATGGTAACAACAATTACGAAAGCGAAATTCAAATAATTAAAGGCGCCTTCGACTCCGCTCAGTCACCTTTTTCTTCGAAACTTAAATCAATCGATTTGGCGGCTGAGCGGAGCCGAAGCCAGCCACATGTAAATCATTTCCTGTTCAAATCCTCGTGATTGCAAGAAGCGAATGAGTTTTGCTTTCTTTTGCCATGGATCTTTCTCTCGTTCCAGATCTTTCCATTTACGTTCAGCAAGCTTGTTGAAGATCGTTTCATATTCGTCGTCTTCAAAAGAATATAAGGCTGTTTGAATAATGTTTTTGGGAATGAACTTTGCAATCAGTCCTTGCTTGATCTTCATTCGTCCCCAATGCTTAATACGCAGTTTTCCGCTTGCGTAAGAAATCGCAAAACGTTCTTCGTTCAGGTACTTGTTTTCAATAAGATATGCTATGATTCTTCCGCTTTGCTCCTCATCCAGCCCAAAGCTTCGAAGTTTAGTGGAAACTTCGTGGTGACACCTTTCTTGATAGGCGCAATAAGCCTCAACCTTGGCTTTCGCTTCCAGAAAAGAGAAATTGCCCTCCATAATTAGAGAGCAATTTCGTTATTGTTTTTGTCGAGGAAAGTGTATTGAAGCAATTGATTTGCCATCACACCTTTCACATCGATCCATTTTTTGTACTTAAAGAACCATTTCCATTGTTTAGAAATCAATCCTTTCTTAAAGTATGCTTCAAGATAAGGATGAACCATAATAGTTACTTTCGGTTCCTTTCTATCTTGCATCAGGAAGTTCAATGTAGTTTCAATCTCTTCAGCGAAAAGAATTGAAGCCTGCACTTCACCAGTTCCATTACAAGTAGGACACAATTCAGAAGTATTGATATCCGTTTCCGGACGTACACGCTGACGTGTAATTTCAACAACACCAAATTTCGATGGAGGAAGAATGTTGTGCTTCGCACGGTCCATTTTCATGGCATCCTTCAAACGTTCGAAAAGTTCTCTGTTGTTTTCCTTATCGTGCATATCAATAAAATCGATACACACAATTCCACCCATATCTCGCAACTGCAACAAACGAGCAATCTCATCCGCAGCTTCAAGATTAGTTGTCAAGGCGTTATTTTCTTGTCCGTCGGCACCTTTTCTGTTTCCACTATTCACGTCAACAACGTGCATAGCTTCCGTATGTTCAATGATCAAATAACCACCGGAAGGAAGAGGAACTTTCTTACCGAACATGGTCTTGATTTGCTTATTGATTCCGAAACGTTCGAAAATAGAAAGCTTTCCGTCGTACAATTTCACAATCTTCTCACGTCCCGGAGCAATTTCGCTGATGTATTCTTTCAACTCTTCAGCTATTCTTTCCTCGCTTACGTGGATGTTTGTGAAATCTGCATTCAACAAATCTCTTAGTATAGAAGACGTTTTGTCAAGCTCACCTAAAACTCGACGCGGCGGTGTCGCTGCTCTCAGGTTGGTGTGCATTGTCTTCCATTTTTCGAGCAAGTTCTTAAGGTCCTGATCAATATCTTCAACCTTTTTGTTCTCAGCTACAGTACGAATAATAACTCCAAAATTCTTCGGACGAATATTATCCATAATGGAACGAAGTCTGTCACGTTCTTCCGGATTTCTGATTTTTTGAGATATAGAAATCTTATCTGAGAACGGAACAAGTACTA
>CAMLET010000286.1 GCA_946479125.1 uncultured Flavobacteriales bacterium | reverse complement strand
AGATTTGCCTATTGATATCAAAATTACTCTTCCTCTTTCCACAGATGCACAGATTTTGCTCGCCTACCGGACTAGCTTTTTTCGGTTCACGACTGGCGGTTATCGAGTCCGCCGCGGCGGAAGATATAAGCGCCCAGGTCATCTGCGCATCTGTGGGATAATTAGAGAGGGAGATCTTCTTAGAAAACAGCGAGTGTCCCCAAAACGGCAAATGTGATGTAAAGTGCACCAACGAAGATACAGAGCAACGCCCAGATATTGAAGCGATAATGCCTCGGATGCCTCAGGTAGCGAATCATGGAAACAATTCCCATGGCAAAAACAACTGCAAGAACGATAAGAAATGTAAGCGCTAATCCAACATATCGTTGATGATCATCCTCATTATCTGCCCAAATTAAAATAAGCCCATCCAATGCCAGAAGTTTGACAGCTTTCACTCCAAGCGGCTCGAACTTTCTGTCCTCACGAGGTAAATCGGGATATTTCTCAGCACGTTCTTTTTTCCTATCTTCTCTAGAAATATCAGTGGAATCGGCTTCTGGCGGTGTAATTGGTTCTTCTTCGATTAGAGCTTCTTCATTTTGAGAAGTACTAAGTGTATCAATGACTTCTTCTTCAACAACCTCTTCTTCCTCCAATTGTTTCTTCACTTCATCCTTCTTAACTCTGGAATACTTTTTATTCCACGAAATGTGGTAACCACGACCATGTAATCGTTTTTCAATGGTACATGAACACATGAAGGTGATAGAAAGTACAATGGCAAAAAGAAGTCGCATAGTACAGTAACGACTTGCTTTACGTTTTCGTGCCCTCTTCTATAAGAAAAGGAGTAATGTGTAGTATCAGAAAGCGAATGCAATAATTATTAATGCAAAAATGAGAATTACCACCAAACACAAAATGAAGGTTAATACTCCCAGTACATTGGTTTTGTAATACCCTTTGTTAGTAGCAAAATGAATCATGGAAATGATTGATAAAATGAAAGCCGCTGCAAACAATGCCAGAGCAATTAACCAAACCTGTGGAATTGGAATTCTGGTTATTAAAAACGATCCCACTAACGATAATGACGCTGCCAAACCGAATGGTTCAATCTCCACCTGATCATCATAAATGTAGACGGTGTCTTTTACCGGTAACACTAATTTCGATTCGTTAATAAGAGTTGATTCTTCAGTGGTTGTCTTTTTTTCATTATCAACTTCATCCAAAGCAGGTAGTTCCAAAGCTTCCGAATAACCTGCCTTCTGGGATTGCTCTTTCACTTCAGGCAATACCACATTCGCTTCAGCTTGGTTTTCACCAGATGATTTCAGCGATTTTTTCCATTCCACGTGATAACCACGAGAATAAAGGCGTTTTTCAATGGAGCATCCTGAAAGAAAACCAACAATAATGAACAAGATGAAAAGACTTCGAAACATAGATCAAACAATTAAAGCCACCGTTTTGAAAACACAGAAAGCAAGTGCGACAAACGCTAGAATTACCTTTATCGCAAAATCTTTTGGCAAACGTACACCCTCTTTTCTTTTTGCTTTGATACTTCGAATAATTGAGATTAATAACAATGCAAATAAAACCCAATAATAAGCCAAATTAAACGGTAGTATCGGTGATTCTTCATATGAAAGTTCGATCGCCGTCAAAAACAAAGCAACACAAATATGAAACGTTAATGTAGTTGAATAAAACAGTGAAACGACAACTCTATAATTTTTGTCTTCCGTTCTTGCATGTCCCCGGAAAATCTGAAACAAATAATATCCTAGTATGGTTAATATGATAGTCGCAAACAGTAATGGAATCAAATCTTTCGTCAGAGCAAGATAGGGCAACATCGCCCCTCCACCGATCATGATCATTGGAAAGATGGAAAGCCATGGACTTGGCGCTTTTTTCACTTCTTTTTCATCTTCTAAAGAAACCGATGAATCATCCTTTTTCTTGTTTGAGTCAACATTTGAAGAACGGTTTTCATTCAGTTCTTCTGATATCAAATCATCAGTTCCAATATCACTCGAAGATTCATCACTAACTTGAACAATTGCAGAATCTAGAGCAACAACTGCACTTTGACTTTCAGTACCAGCCTCTGAAGAAGCTAAAGCAAAATCTTCCGAAGATTCTGACTTCTCTTTTTTAATGGATTTATGCCATTCCACATGAAATCCTTTATTGTACAAACGTTTTTCAACTGTACAGGAAAATAGAAATCCGAAAAATAAAACGGTGATAATTAGATGTTTCATGTTATTGATTAAGGCAAGTTTACAAATTTGTGCGCAAGCAGCAAGTTCTTAAACGGCTTAAAGTTCGAAATCGTATCTTCGCGCCGATGGAAAATCGCAAATTAAAACTGTGGGAATTAGACCGTGTTGGTGAAGAAGAATTTCGTCAACAGGAAAAATTCCCGATAATTCTTGTTCTAAACGACATTAGAAGTCTGAACAACATTGGCTCTTTCTTTAGAACAGCAGATGCATTGAATGTAGAAAAGATCTATTTGTGCGGAATTACGGCACTTCCACCACATCGCGACATTCACAAAACCGCTCTTGGCGCCACAGAAACTGTTGAATGGGAATACAGAGAAAACATTCTTGATCTTGTTTCAGAATTGAAAGCGAACAATGTTTCGGTTTGCACCATTGAACAAACGGAGAAAACCACGTTTCTGCATGAAATCGATCAATTGACCGAACAAAAATTCGCGCTTGTTTTTGGAAACGAAGTAGATGGTGTTGATCAGGAAGTAATTAACGCTGCAGATCACATTATCGAAATTCCTCAATTTGGAACCAAACACAGTTTCAACGTTGCAGTTTGCGCAGGAATTGTGACCTGGGAATTCGCAAAGCGATATATCGCTCCAATTGAAAATTGAAAATGCAAAATTGAAAAGTCCGAAGCGTGCTAAAAATCAATTTTTGAAGAATCGAGGTTTTATCTCGATAAATCTAACACGTGTTCCTCTTCTACATTCCCCATTTTCAATTTTCAATTAGTCAGATGGTGTTAAACTTGTTGTAATTCCGTAGAATTATTCTAAATAATTTTCAATGAATCCTTATTTTTGCACAACGAATTTTAAGTAATGATTGAAACAGATATTATCATAATTGGAGCTGGTCCATGCGGACTTTTCACCGTATTTGAAGCAGGTTTATTGAAGTTAAAATGTCATTTGATTGACTCCCTTCCTCAACCGGGAGGACAATGTTCTGAGATCTATCCCAAAAAACCGATTTATGACATTCCAGGATTCCCATCTGTTTTGGCTGGTGAACTGGTTGATAATCTGATGGAACAAATTGCGCCTTTCAAACCTGGATTTACTCTTGGCGAAGCAGCAACTGAAATTGATCAACAAGACGATGGATCATTCATCGTTACAACCATAAAAGGAACAAAGCACAAAGCACCGGTTGTTATTATTGCTGGTGGATTGGGTGTTTTTGAACCACGTAAACCACCTATTGAAAACATCGTTGATTTTGAAGATAAAGGGGTTGAGTACATTATTAAGGATCCTGAATTCTACAGAAACAAACGATGTGTAATTGCCGGAGGTGGTGACTCTGCTTTGGATTGGTCGATTTTCTTAGCTGAAAAGAACATCGCTTCTGAAGTGGTGTTGGTTCATAGAAGCGCTTCTTTCCGCGGACATTTAGATTCAGTTCAGAAAGTAATTGACCTTGCTGAAAAAGGAGCGATCTCTTTAATTACTGAAGCTGAGGTAACAGGATTAATGGGTGCTTCTGAAGTGGAAAAAGTGGTAATCACACATCAAACACAAGGTGAAATCATTCGTCCAACTGACCATTTTATTCCTTTATTTGGTTTGAAACCGTCGCTTGGTCCGATTGCGAACTGGGGATTGGAAATCGAGAAAAGCGCTATTAAAGTAAATACGTTGGATTATTCAACGAACATACCTGGTATTTATGCTATTGGTGATGTTAATACATATGAGAATAAACTGAAACTGATTCTTTGCGGTTTCCATGAAGGAACACTGGCTGTTCAAAGTGCATTTGCTCGCATTCACCCGGAAAAGAAAAACGTATTAAAATATACAACAGTTAACGGAGTACAAGGCTTCTAATTATTAATTGAGAATGGAAAATTGAAAATGTAGAAGTCTAAAACGTGTTAGTTGAAATGCCTATTAACAATTCCACTTCTTCTCAATTCTCCATTTTAAATTTTCAATTTAAATATGAAATCAATTACAGTAAAAGAATTAAAAGATCTAATGGACAACGGAACTGAATTTCAGTTGATCGATGTTCGTGAGGATTACGAGTACGAAACGGGAAACATTAATGGAGAACACATTCCAATGAATGATGTTCCTGCGAATGTGGACAAAATTGCCCGCGACAAACAAGTGATTGTTCAATGTCGTTCGGGAAAAAGAAGCGCAAACGTTATTCAGTTTTTGGAAATGAATCATCAGTTTGAAAACCTTTACAATTTGGAAGGTGGAATTATTGCATGGGCTACAGAAATTGATCCTGAAGTCGGAGTAGCATAACAATGAAAAGAAAACAGGTAAATACGGTTGTTGTACTAGGATTAATTTCCTTTGTGAGCGTGCTGTTCATTCAAATTACCTGGATTCGGAAAACGCTGGAAACTCAGGAGAAATCCATTGAGATCCAGAAAAAGGAAGTACTCTTAAATCAACGCGATTTTGAGGACAGAACTTACATTGCACTTCGGAATGTGCTGGAGAAAGCTGAAGGTGGCGATAATGCTTCTATTAAATTCTACGGTGCGGTTAAGCAGGTTCGTCCGAATTACTACGTGGTAGATCTGGCGGAAGAAGTTCAGCCGTTCTACATTGAAACGCTTCTAAAAAGAGAATTCGACAATCAAAGTTTGAACGAAGACTTTATTTACGGAGTTTACGATTGTTTCTCAGATTCCATCATCTACGGTCAAACACAGCATTACACTAAAAGCACAGGTTATCAGCCGCAAAAAGACGAAGAAATTCAGAAAACAGCGAAGAAACTTTCCTGGAAACAAGA
>CAMLET010000285.1 GCA_946479125.1 uncultured Flavobacteriales bacterium | reverse complement strand
CCAGAAGCTGGTGCAACAAACGTAAACCAAACCGTTCCATCAAGTGATCCGTCACACCAATCAGTGTAACAATCACCGCCGTTAGGCGGACTAACTTCTCCAGGTGTTAAAGTGGCATCCTGACAAGAGCCAATTACGGGTGAACCAAGGGTAAGATTGATTGCAGCGCATGGATCGTCGTTAGAAGGTTGTGCAAAAGCCTGATTAAAAGCCATGCAAATACTAACGAAACAGAATAAAGTAATCATTTTTCTCATAAGCCTCGTTTAAGTTGTTTGATGGAAGTTAAAACAAAACACTTTGATAAACAATAAATTACCTTGATTTTATTATTTCCGTTTTGTGATTTTTTTCCTTTTGGAATCATGAACAATTCACTACCTTTGTGCCCGCTAAATAAGTGTTTAGCTCAATTTTATAAGAAATGCTTTCAGTAAACAATTTATCCCTTCAATTTGGAAAACGCGTTTTGTTCGATGACGTGAATCTGAAATTCGCGGAAGGAAACTGCTACGGTGTTATTGGTGCAAATGGTGCCGGAAAATCAACATTCCTAAAGATTTTGACTGGTGATCAGGATCCTACTTCAGGAAGAGTAGAGTTGGAGCCGGGAAAACGTATGGCGGTTTTGAGTCAGAACCACTTTGAGTTTGACCAATATGAAGTTCTTCAAACTGTAATCATGGGACACAAACGTTTGTTTGAGATCATGACCGAGAAAGATGCGCTTTACGCAAAACCAGATTTCTCTGATGCTGATGGAATGCGCACTGCAGAATTGGAAGGTGAGTTTGCTGATCTTGAAGGTTGGAATGCTGAAACTGACGCTGCAACATTATTGAGCAACCTTGGAATCGACGAAAGTAAGCACTACATGAAAATGGAAGATGTTCCGTCTGAATTCAAAGTACGTATCTTGTTAGCGCAGGCATTGTTTGGAAATCCGGATCTATTGATTCTCGATGAGCCTACCAATGACTTGGATTTGAAGACCATTTCTTGGTTGGAAGATTTCCTTCTTGATTTTAAAAATACCGTGATCGTTGTATCTCATGACCGTCACTTCCTTGATACGGTTTGTACGCACGTTTGTGATATCGACTTTAGCAAGATCAACTTGTTTACAGGAAACTATACATTCTGGTACCAATCATCACAATTAGCTGCTCGTCAGCGTGCTGATAAGAACAAGAAAGCAGAAGATAAGAAGAAAGAACTACAAGATTTTATCTCTCGTTTCTCTGCGAATGCTTCTAAATCAAAACAAGCTACAAGCCGTAGAAAATTGATCGATAAGTTGGACTTGGAAGAAATTCAACCGTCTTCTCGTCGTTACCCTGGAATTACGTTCAATCAGGATCGCGAGGCTGGAAATCAGTTGTTGACTGTTTCCGGATTAACGAAAACGCATGAAGGTGAACTATTGTTCAAGGATTTATCATTTACATTGAACAAAGGTGATAAAGTGGCAATCGTTTCTAAAAACTCCATTGCAATTACACAGTTCTTCGAGATCTTGAACGGATTTATGAAAGCTGATAAAGGTGATTTTACTTTCGGAACAACAATTACAACTGCATATTTGCCAAACGATAACTCTGAGTTCTTCGAAACGAAATTATCATTGATTGATTGGTTACGTCAATATGCTCAAACAGATGAAGAAAGAGAAGAAGTTTCATTACGCGGATTCCTTGGTCGTATGTTATTCTCTGGTGAAGAAGCGTTGAAAAGCGCAACTGTTCTTTCCGGAGGTGAGAAAGTACGTTGTATGATGTCTAGAATGATGTTGGCAAAAGCGAACTTGTTAATGATGGATGAGCCTACGAATCACTTGGATTTGGAATCGATTACAGCATTGAACAACGGAATGACGGCATTCGAAGGAACCTTGTTGTTTACATCGCATGACCACGAGTTGGTTTCAACTGTAGCAAACAGAATTATCGAATTAACTCCAAACGGTTACATTGACAAAATGATGCCTTACGATGATTATTTGGCAGACGAGAAAATTGCGACTTTGCAAGAAGAAATGTACGCTTAAAAACACTAAATAGATAGAAGCCTCTAACGATTATGTTGGGGGCTTTTTTGTTTTAAACACATAGGAACATTCGCCAAAATACTTAAAATCCTTTAGAATCCCTGTAACCCAATCACAATAAAGGGTACAGGGGTTTCGTTGTATGGGAAGGAACATAGAGGAAACTAGAGGAATTGGGGGTCAGAAGCTCAATATTCACACCCTTTTTAGTACCCAAATTGCGGGTTATTCCTTATATGTTTGATCAACCATTAAACGGAACACCATGAAATTAAAGATCAATTTCGCACTTAAAACTGGGGTCGAAGGAGAAATCCCAGTATTAGCAGTTATGAACTTCGGGTACAAAGAGTTCGACGCATTGAAACAAAGTTATGTGTATAAACCATTGAAATATTACACAGGAATTAAAGTTACTAAATCTGATTGGGATGAATTCGAAAAACTACCCAAGAATAAAACTAAACGTGCTGTATTGTTGCAACTTGAAAAGCAAGCTACGGATATTTTCAATTATCTAAGTGCAAATGAAACAGTAACACCGAATCGTTTGAAACAAGAGTTAGATTTTAAAATCAAGAAAAGAGAACAGCAAGCAATTGTAACCCGTGTTCGATTGGTAGATTTCATTGAAAATGAAATCCTAAAAGAGAATGGAATCAAAACGGGGACGAAAAACTGTTATCAAGTTTTAGCGAATCGATTGGGTGAATTTGAAACCAAAATCGGAAAGCAATTGTATAGTAGCGACCTAAACGAAGAGTTGTACGTTAGTTTTATGAATACTATTCGGGAGCGATGCACACGTATTAATTCGGTCACGCATTATTACAAAGCGTTTAAAGCTGTTTTGAACAGAATTGCTCGGAAGTATAAAGTGAATGTGTTTAACCCTACGAAAGAGCTTAGAACTACGGACAAATTACGTTCAGTTACAGAAGAAAAAATTTATCTCGAATTTTCGCAGATTGAAAAGATTATCGGTTATCAACCCCCAACGAAGGAACTGGCAAACGCAAAACTCATTTTGCTCACATTGCTTTTTACAGGTTGCAGATATTCTGACGTACATAAGATTAAACCCGAATACACATATTCTAAGAATAACGTAACGTTTAACTATGCACGCTATTTGACGACCAAAACCGATACAGAAATAGTTGTACCAATTTTAAAACCATTACAAGAAGCATTTGATGCTAATGGAGGAATCGCAGAACCAATGGCAATGCAGAAGTTCAACTCGCTCGCTCGGACAATAGCCGAAAAGGTTGAATTAAACGATGAAATTACTCTCTCCTTCACTAACTCTTTCGGAAAGAAAGAACTAACCACCAGTAAGCTGTTTCAATTGATTAGTTCCCATATCGGGCGCAGGTCATTTGTAACCAATCTTATGAGTTATATTCCAATTACAGTACTTAGCAAAATAACAGGACACACCAATTCAGCTATTGAATCAGATTTCAAAGGATTGGGGAGTAGTGAGATTTTCAAATACAACAAAATTTCATTGGTAGATAACGCTGCACTTCTCGTGAAAATACTCCGAATTTATACCGAAGATAAACTGGACGATTTCCCAATAAATTTGGTGTAAATACAAGCGAACAAAAAAAGAAAAGTGACCCCGAATTGAGGTCACTTTTTGCATGGGTTAAAACGTGCTTGCTCCTTGTTTTCGTCGGATGTATTCCATGATTGCACTGCGGGAAAAACGAACACTTCGTTCATTGATCCGAATAGCAACTAGAACACCCTCACGCACCAATTTGATTAAGGAGTTTTTGCCAATCTTTAAGATGCTTTTCACTTGCTCATTGTTGAGCAATTCATCTTCGATTTTAGGTGTTTCAGGTTCAATAACCATGTTTCGATTCCTGTTTCTTTCCAATTCAGAAATCCGCTTTTGCTGTTCTCCTACGATTTGTTTTAACCGTTCAATTTCCTCGCTCATTCTTTCGATAGCGAGTTTAACCACTGTTTCCATGATTAAGGTGTTTTAACTGATTGATTTCCTTTTTCTATTAACGGTTCCGCTTGATTTGAACCGTTTAGCACAAGGATATGAAAGAAACGGAAAACAAAAAAAGTTTGGGGTACTCCAAAAATTCAACTTTTCCTAAGTTTTAACATTTCAAGCTTCAAAAGGACTATAAAGGATCAAAATTGGAGTTTATTCGAGTCCCTTTTTAATATTATCAATATCGGAATCAATCAAAGTTGTTGCAGAAATAGAACCTAAATTCTCGAAAAAGGAACGAACGATGTGTAAGTTCTGAAGGGTTGCTTTCTCACTCGAAAATGTCAACGGATGGAGCAGTTTTTTGTACAATTCAGAATGCGTGATTTGAGCATAAGGAATTCCTAAAAACGAATGGAGCGCATCTGCACATTTGCTGACATTCTTTTTGTGTTTCGCACCAATTAACTGCGAAATGTAATACGCAATCAAGACCTGTTGAGATCGGGTGAATCTAGGTTCGTAAGATGGCTCACTAATTGAAAGATTTTCGACTGAAATTGGTTGCTCTGAATCTTTGTGCTTTTCGGAAAAGGCTTCGTTGAGTTCTTTGGCTGCCTGATCCAATGCCAGGAGGATCACAATCTTTTCATCGCTGTATTTCAATAAACGCCGTTCGGTGTCTATCAACTCCAAAATGGAAGTATTGCTTTCTTCAATTGCTTGTAAGTAGAGCCAGTTTAATTGATACAAGCGTTCGGAAATGGAAGCATTGATAATAAAGGTTTGTTCAACGATGTTGGAGGACATTTCCCGAATGGGTGAAAGGCTCGAAAGCGTTAATTCTAGCGGATTCCTTTCACCCAATTTTTGGTGATGTGCATAAGTGGAAGCTAATGAATGATAAAATACCGAAAAGCTTGGAATGTTTTGGTTTTCTAAAAACAACGTACGCCTAAAATAATCGCTTGCATACGTTTTGTCTACTGCCTTCTCTACACTCAATAGATACTGACAGATCGGAAGAGCGTCGTGTAGGGAAAGAGT
>CAMLET010000284.1 GCA_946479125.1 uncultured Flavobacteriales bacterium | reverse complement strand
AGTTTACGAATTCAACTTAAACGCTCCTACTTGTTCCAATTACGCTTCTGTCAATACCAATACGTCGTTTACTACTTTGACTGGCTGTGGACCAACAACTCCTCAACTTTTGGGAATTCTGGCAAACTCATGCGATACACAAGAAGGTTTCAACGAGTATTTCGTATTTCAAAATGGAACAAGTGCGTTGGCATTAAGTTCAATGACTGTTACGTTCCCTACTCTAGGCTTCGACTATTGTAACTCGGGTTGTGGAGCAAATACTTTACTGAATAACGCGAGTGCCATTACAGCATTGAACTCGTCGGCAGGATGTTCGATTTTCACTTTTGCAGATCCAATTCCGGCGGGAGCTACTGTTGTTGTGTTTACCGGAAATCCGCCAACTGCACCGCCTAACTTCAGTGCGCAATGTGGTCAATTGTACTACGCTGTTTTTTGCAACAATACTTCTGATGTCAGCGGACGTTTTGCAAATTCAGGAAGTGGAACAAGAACGCTGACAGTAAACTTTGGAGCTACATCAGATGTTGTCTCCTATGACTTAGGTACCATTACGAATGCCGATGGAGCTTATGTTTCGTATGATTACCCTGGAAATCCTTTGTACACCGTACTTACCAATTGCGCAGGACCTTTAGGAGTTGAATTGAGTAATTGGCAAGGTTCTATGCTCGACGACAATGTTCTGCTAACCTGGACTACCTTGTCGGAAACCAACCTGGAGCGATTCGACGTACTGAATGTTGATCCTTCTAATAAAACCGAAACAGTTGTTCAAACTGTTTATTCCTACGGAAATTCAGAAAGCCGAAAAGACTATAGTATCATTGATAAAAGCCCGAATTCAGGTTTGAACTATTACCAATTGTTGTCAGTTGATCGTGACGGAACAAGCGAACGAAGTTCAATTATTGCAGTGAACACACAATCTTCATCTCAATTTGCCAGCTACAACGCAGGGAAAATTCAGTTTGGACAAGCACTCAAAAAAGGAGACAACTTGCACTTCTTCGATTGTGAAGGAAAATCAATAGCTTCATTCGAAATGAAAGAAACCAGCAATTATTTAGAGCAAGAACTGATAACTGGAGTTACCTTTATTCGCATTACTTACAGAAATGGTTTTTCCGAAGTAGTTCGATTACTGGTAACGAATTAATTTTCGCCTTCTTCTTTCTCTTTGAAACGATCAGAACGCGCACCTTCAAAAATGGTAAACTTTCTGAAAGAACATTCTAAATCTCCGTTGTAAAGTCTGAATTTAGAATCTGGTTTCAATCCAATTGATTTGAATCCGGTTTCACTTGAAGAAATTACCCAACAGTCGAAGCCCTGAAGTTTATGCTTGAATGTGTTTCCAATTTCAGCATACAATTCTTGCGTATCTACTTCCATTCGTTCACCGTATGGCGGATTTGTTATCAAAACGCCTGGTCCGGCTGGAATTTCCACATCAGAAAAAGCTTCGGTCTTGATATCGATAAACCTCCCGAAAGAGAATCCGCGTAAATTTCGTTTTGCTTTCAGCACCATATCAGAATCAATATCGCTTCCAACAATGTTCACAGGCATTTCACGAACAACTTTTTGAGCGCTGTTATGCATTTCTTCCCATTTGGCAGCATCAAAATTCTTCAAATTTTTGAATGCATAATGCGTTCTTTCAATTCCAGATGGAATGTTCAAAGCGTAAAGTGCAGCTTCCATCAAAAGTGTTCCTGAACCACAGAATGGATCAAAGAAAGTTGACTTTTTGTCCCAACCCGACATACGGATCAAGCCTGCAGCAACTACTTCATTCAAAGGTGCGTCACCAGTTGATTCTCTGTAACCACGCTGAAACAAAGGAGCTCCACTTGTATTGATTGAAAGAACAACTTCTTTTTCGCGAATGTAAAGGTCAATAACCAACTGCGGACTACGTGTTTCCACATTTGGACGTTCGCCAGTTTTATCTCTGAAAACGTCACAAATAGCGTCCTTAACCAACAGGAATGGATATTGAGAATGACGGAAAATTCCTGAGTTTACAGCTCCTCGAATAACAAAAGTCTTCTTAACGTCGAAAATCTCGTCCCAGGCAATACTTCTTGCACATTCGTAAAGATCTTCCTCATTATGAATAGTAAAGGTTCCCAATTCAACAAGAACTGACAAACCGCAACGAAGCCAAAGGTTCAATTTATAAATATCATCCCATGTACCTTTCAAACGAACGGCTCTATTCAAAACTTCAACTTCTGAATATCCCAATTCATTCAATTCCTCTTTCAGTACTTGCTCCATTCCGTAGAATGTCTTTACCACTATCGTTATCATAATCTTAATCCTTCATTTTTACCAATGGCATTTTCCACTGGAATTTCACTGCAAACACTCGAATTAAAACAATAATTCCGCTGGATGCAATGAGTAATACAGATGAGTCAACTATTTTGAAATAAACGCCTAAACCAAAAACACAGGCTCCACAAAAACATGCTGTTGCATAGATCTCTTTGCGGAAAATCAGGGGAATTTCATTACAGAGTACATCTCTTATTACGCCGCCAAAGGTAGCTGAAATTACACCAAGAAAAATAGCCACTAAGTATAAATGATGTAAATCGAGTGCCTTTTGCATTCCTAAAATGGTGCAAACGCCAATTCCAATCGCATCAAAAATGAGTAAAGTCTTGCTCCAATTGCTCAGTTGGTTCCGAAGAAAAAATGCAGTTGGAATGGCTATTACTACTGTAAGAATCAGGGTTTCGGACTTCATCCATGCCACGTCCTGATTTAGAAGTAAATCACGAAGCGTCCCTCCACCCAACGAAGTAATAAAGGCAATCACTGCACAACCAAATAAATCCATTCTTTTTTCGGCAGCAATGATGAAACCGCTAATTGCAAAAACAAATACCCCGATATGGTCAATCAACATCAATAACATTCTACTTTTATTATATTTTTGCAAATAAAACGAAGATTTGCGCTTCAACCTTTTATTCGGACTAGTCATTTCAGTTTTTTTTCCATTACTGGGAAAGTCGCAAGGCGTTGGTTTGGTGCTTAGTGGCGGAGGCGCATCCGGTTTTTCGCACATTGGAGTGCTTAAAGCGCTCGAAGAACACCACATTCAAATCGATCATATTACAGGAACATCTTCCGGAGCTTTAGTTGGAGCACTCTACGCAGTTGGTTATTCACCTGCTGAAATTGAGGCATTTGTTCGCGCACCGGAGTTTCAAATGATGGCTCTGGGACAAGTAAAACCATCTCAGGAATTCTTATTGCGGGAAAGCGATCCAACTGCTTCTTCGGTTTCATTCAACGTTTCGCTGGATAGTATCTTTCAGAAATCGCTACCAACCAATTTTGTGCGTCCGGAACTTCTGGACTTTGAAATGCTTCGAATCTTCGGTATTCCTGATGCTGTAAGTCACCACAACTTCGACAGTTTAATGGTTCCGTTTCGTTGTATTGCAAGCGATATTTATAATAAGAAAAGTGTCAGCTTTAAAACGGGTTATTTAAATCAGGCGATTCGTGCCTCTATGACATTTCCGTTCTTTATCAATCCTATTCGTGTAAACGGTGTACTTTATTTCGACGGTGGATTATACAATAACTTTCCGGCTGATGTCATGTGCAATGAGTTTCATCCTGAATTTGTAATTGGAAGCAACGTTTCATACAATGCGGGACCACCGCAGGAAGATGATCTCATTAGCCAGATCACAAATATGCTGGTGACACCAACAGATTTTACCATTCCATGTCAAAACGGAATTCTCATTCAGCCCAAAACCGAAATGTCTACTTTCAATTTTGAGGATGTTGGAAAAGCAATTGACGAAGGTTATAGAGCTACTATTGCAATGATGGACTCCATCAAATCGTTGGTTCCGTACAGGACAACTTCAGAAGAAATGGCGCTTAAGCGTAAGAAATTCCTGGATAAAGCACCTCCATTTCTGGTAAGTGAAGTTCAAACATCGAATAAAAACATGACCGATGAGAGTTATGTACGAAAATCGATCCTGAAGAATAGTAAAAAACAAACCATCAGCTACAATCAATTGGAGCGCAGGTATTTCAGAACATACGCCACACCACAAATCGAATATCTGTTCCCTACTCTGGATCTGAAAGCCGACTCTACCTACCTGATGCACATGGATGTGAAATCAACGCGAAGTTTAAAAGTGGATTTTGGAGGCATCATATCTTCGAGAGCTATTAATACTGGTTTTGTACAATTGAACTATTATCATTTGGCCAGAACGGCGAATACAATTGAAGTAAACAGTTATTTCGGAAAGTTTTACGGATCCGGAAAAATAAGTGGTGAAGTTCATTTGCCATCTTATTATCCAGTCTCATTCAAAGCGTATTTCTGCCTGAATCGATTCGACTATTTTAAAAGTTTTGCAACCTTCTTCGAAGATGTAAAACCATCATTCCTGGTTCAATACGAAACCTTTGCCGGTGGTCAAATCAAAATTCCGTTGTTCAACAACTCGAAATCGGTTTTTGATTACAAACACTTTGAATTGATCGACAATTATTACCAAACTCAGGAATTCACGAATAAGGACACTTCTGATGTTACAAAATTCTATGGTGACGTTTTAACCTTCTCACTTGAACAAAACTCTTTGAACAGAAAACAGTTTGCCACTGCCGGAAACCTTCTTTCCTTTTCTGCTAAGTACGTTCAGGGAAAGGAACATAGTGTAGCAGGATCAACTTCTTATGAAAATTACGATTATCGTCACCACCACAATTGGCTAAATCTAAATGCCGAAGTTCATTTATTTCCGTTGCACAAAAAGCACTTCTCATTAGGAGTTCATGGTATAGCAAGTGTTTCAAGTCAAAGCTTATTTAAAAACTACACCGCAACACTCTTAAACCTGAATGCTTTTCAGGCGCTTCCTGATCTGCAAACCTTCTTTTTACCAGAATACCGTTCACCACAATTCATCAGTGGTGGTTTAAATGTTATTGTTACCCCAATAAAGCACTTCGACTTGCGGGTTGATGGATATTTGTTTCAACCTTTCAAGCAATT
>CAMLET010000283.1 GCA_946479125.1 uncultured Flavobacteriales bacterium | reverse complement strand
CTCTGGTCATTTCTTTGCGATCGTATCATCCCATGAATCGAATTCCATTTGCAACTATAAGAACCATGCCCATCCATAAGTACGCTCGAAAGAAGCATTGTTTTTTGTGTCAAAGAAAGAAAGTTCTTTTGTAATGTTCTCAGCACTTAAATGCGATTCCAGTACGCTCATGATCTGCTCTTTTTGAGATAAATCTGGATATTTCTTTAAAAGTGAAACCATTAACCAATGACCATGAACCGCCGAATGCCAGTCGAAGCAACCATAGAATGCAGGATGTAATTCTTGCGGGCTTTTCAAATCCTCTTTTGAGTCAAGTACCTGCCCCAATTTATTTGGATATTCCTGATCAGCGCATTTCAATGGCAAAGCCACCAATCTTTCTGCTTGTTCCAATGTTAATGATTGTGCAGTTACATTATTGAAAAACGCGAGTGTAAATAGCAAAAAACAGATTTTCTTCATGAAGCTAATTTAGTAACTTTAAACCTTATAAATAAGTACACTGAGCCTGTCAAAGTGTGAACATTTCCTATGGACTTCGATTTTCCCATTCGTAAAATTATTCATGTTGACATGGACGCGTTTTATGCTTCTGTTGAGCAGATGGATAATCCTGAATTGCGTGGAAAGCCAATTGCGGTTGGCGGAAGTAGTAGAGGAGGAGTGATTTCAGCAGCGAGTTATGAAGCCCGAAAGTTTGGTGTTCGTTCAGCGATGTCGGGAATAATTGCGGCACGTTGTTGTCCTGAACTCATTTTTGTTCATCCAAGATTCGATCGTTATCAAGAGATTTCAAAGCAAATTCGAAAGATCTTTCATGATTACTCCGATGATGTGGAGCCGCTTTCTTTAGATGAAGCTTTTATCGATGTAACGGATAACAAGGTGGAGGGGAAATCGGCTACGCTTATCGCAAAGGAAATCAGAGAGCGTATAAAAGCGGAAGTTGGACTGAATGCCTCGGCTGGAATTTCGGTCAATAAGTTTACTGCGAAAATTGCTTCGGATGTCAATAAACCTAATGGACAATGTACCGTTCCTCCGCACAAAGTATTGGCTTTTTTGGAAGATTTGCGGATAGATCAGTTTTTCGGTGTTGGACAGAAAACAGCCGTTCGAATGAAACAGCAAGGCATTTTTTACGGACGTGATTTGAAAGCAAAATCGCTTGAAGAGCTGAAGAAGTACTTTGGGAATCAGGCAGAACATTTTTACAATATTGTTAGAGGAATTCAGCGATCGAGGGTAAGCTCACATCGAGAAAGAAAATCAATTGCTGTAGAAAGAACTTTTAATACAGATATGGTTTCTCGAAGGGCGATTTTGGAATACATTGAGAAGTTATCTGGAATGCTTTCCAGTCGATTGAGCAAGTCGGAAGTTAAAGCGAAAACGCTTTCTATTAAGTGGAAATATTCAGATTTCTCGCTGCATACCAAAAGTCATACGGTTGAATTCGGTTTTCAAACGAAAGAAGAAATACAGGAATTGGCAGAAAGCATATTCGATCAGATTGAGTTTGAGCAACCCATCCGATTATTGGGATTGACAACGAATAAGTTATATGATCCGAATGAGATGAATTCAGAAGTGAAGCCAATCGATCTTCAGCTTTCTCTTGATTTGGAGTTTTAGGTAGTGATCCGCCGCGGCGGACGACCTGTCACTACCATTCATCATTTGTGTTGTTCCGTCACCATAAACTCGTAACACAAATTGAATTTGGTCAAATCAAGTTGAAGATGTTCTATTTTTTGTTGGAAATGAATGCCGTCTTTTGCCTTTAAATAGTTCATGAATGCATCTTCTTTAACGAATAGTACCTCAGGAACCTCAAATAAACCATCCCTTCTGAAACTGGCGTATAATATGTTTTCCTGCATTAGATTCAAATCAAGTTGTTGTTTAACAGCTTCAGGGTTTTCAGGTTGACTTTTACATGCAATTATCCAGGTGTATTGCGGTTTTTTATCCAGCTGCTGAGATTTGGCTGCAACGCAGTATTCGGAGATCGTTAGGTTGAATTGCTGCGCCAACTTGGAGATGGAATTATTGGCATCTGTGATGGTAACGTTCTCCTTTAATATCGAAATAGCGCGATTAACACGTCCTGTAATAACCAGTTTATGCGGTTTTAGATCAATGAATTTCACGGTGTCACCAAGAACATAACTCAACAAACCTGCGTTGGTTGTAAGGATTAGCACGTATTCAATTCCGAGTTCCACTTCATCTATCCAAAAACGCTGAGGATGTTCCTGGTTCATATCTGCCATCTTCACAAATTCATAGAATACTCCGTTTTGCGGTAAAAGTGAAAAACCAGCTTCGTTTCTGGTAGCTGTAAACCCAATGAATCCTTCTGATGTAGGATAGGTTTCTAGACGATCGAAGTTTTGACCGAGCTGCTTCACAATTTTGTTCTCATAACTGGTAAACGACATGCCGCTCGTTACAAGCAAGTTGAAATTGGGGAATAATTCTCCAAAAGTGGATTTTGTTTGTTGTTCCAATTGGTCTAGGAAGTGACTTAGCCATGGAGGGAACCCAACTATTCCACGAAGTTTTTCATGATTTTTCAAAGCTTCATCAATCATGAGTGACATACGTTCTGAAAAGTCTATGGTTTCAGAGACTTTTTCACTTGGTAAGTTTAATCGGCGATACCACTTGGGTACATTCTGAAACAGAAGTGATGAAACAAGATTGGCATCGTAGTTCCCTAATTTTCGTGGTGTAGAATTTCCTGTGAAATAGAGTAGTGGACCTTTTAAATGTTCCCACTGATTATATTTTACGGAGTAATTAGCAATTGCCATCATTCGACCTCTGCGATGACTTTTAAAAGATTCGGCTGTAAGTGGAATAAATTTTTGACCGGAAGTTGTTCCAGCTGTTACTGCAATAGCTTTTGGGACACCGGGCCAAAGCATGTCTTTTTCACCTTTACTTGCGCGTAAAATGTAGGATTCTAGATTCGCATAATGTTGTATCGGAATATTTCTTCTGTAATCATCGTAACTATCCAGTTTCTTGAGATTCAGATCATTTCCGATTGCTGTAAGCTGTATTTTATGGAAAAGCTGATAAAAAAGCTTGCGCTGTTCACTTACTAAGTCTGCACTTTCACGTTGATATTGTTGGTATACGGATTTAGCTAATGGTGGAAAAATTAGACTGCGCAAGTTCATTTTTTTGATTTCAAGGTAAGTATTTTTTGAAAAACAAAAAGGTCCGTTCCGCTAGTGCGGGACGAACCTTTCAAAGTAGTAGTAGTGTAGTGGAATAGTTATTTAGGGTTTGATGCTAATTGATATTGTGCTTTAATTTCGTTAATCCGACGATTGACTTCATCCCAGGAAAACAGTGTAACTGTTAATCCGCTGGCGTCGTCAAAAACGGTTGTGTTGCACGATTGCTGTCTGTATTTGTCATACTTCTTTAAATCAAATTGTGCCTTTTGGGACTTCAGCACCATTTGATTTGTAGCAAATGCATATGACGAAGAGTACATGTAATTCAAAATGCTGAGTTGTTCAACATCATTTTGAAGAGCAAGCTGATCGTCAACCGAATAGTTTTGTTCAATATGGCGTTGTGTTGCCATATCGCACTCTGCTTTCGTTGTAACCATTTTTTGACCGAATACCAGGGAAGTAGTCGTAAGCGTCAAGACCCATGTTAGTAGCGTTTTCATAAGTCAACAAGTTTAAGTTCAACATTTCAATTCTGCATCGGAATCGTTTTTCCGTTTCTTTAATTAATATATGGAGTTGTGGCATAATATCCAATTCTGTGAGAATTCCAACAAATTGAAATGGATGAACCTTATGTATGTAAATGCTTGTTTTTCAGTGGTTTTTATGTTTTTCCGAAAGTGTTATGCAGGCATAGGTGTTTTCGTTGAAATTGAGGTTTCAAAGAAAAGGTGTAAGGAAATATTCGTTTAGTTGATGTAAATATTCATTTTGGATGAACGGATCACCAAATATTTACTTCTCGTTCTAATTCAACTCCAAATTTGCCTTTTACAGCTTCTAAAACTGAAGTAGAAAGATTGTAGATTTCATTACCGGTTGCGCCACCGTAATTGACAAGAACAAGAGCTTGTTTGGTGTGGACTCCGCATTCTCCAACACGTTTTCCTTTCCAGCCTGCTTGTTCAATTAACCAGCCTGCAGCAAGCTTCATTGTTCCGTCTGCCTGTGGATATTTCGGCATTTCAGGAAATTCAACCGACAACTGATTTGCTTTTTCTTCAGAAACAACCGGATTCTTGAAAAAACTTCCTGCATTTCCTAAATCTTTCGGATTAGGTAATTTGCTGTTTCGAATGGAAATTACGGCGTCACTAATGTTCTTAATACTTGGTTCATTTCCTTGTGCGGTCAATTCATCTTTGATAGCTCCATAAGAAGTTTGTAGAACAGGATTCTTCGAAAGTCGATAACTAACGTGAGTAATTACGAATTGATTCTTTAATTCCCGTTTAAAAACACTTTCGCGGTAACCGAATTTGCATTCATCCGCAGAGAAGTGTCTCAATTCTCCTGTTTCGATGTTTAGTGCTTCCAGTGATTCGAATACATCCTTAATTTCAACTCCGTAAGCGCCAATGTTCTGCATAGGACTCGCCCCAACGCTTCCGGGAATCAAACTCAGATTTTCTATTCCGCCCAGATTCTTATTCACTGTGTGCATCACGAAATCGTGCCATACAACTCCTGATCCTGCTCTAAGAATGACATGATCCGTTGTTTCTTCCACAACTTCAATTCCTGTAATTTCGTTGCGTAATACAAGCGCGTCTACATCTTTTGTAAAAAGAATATTGCTACCTCCACCTAGAATGAATTTATTTTTTTCTTTTTTTTGAGAAGTTAACAACTCCTGCAACTCATCAATAGTGGAAAAAGTCGCAAATTTTTTTGCACTCACATCAATATGGAAAGTGTTGTACGGCTTGAGGGAGATGGTCTCCAATATCTGCATAGTCGAATATAAAACGAAGTATTCAATTGTGGGACTTGAACGTATATATCATTCATACGAGCAG
>CAMLET010000282.1 GCA_946479125.1 uncultured Flavobacteriales bacterium | reverse complement strand
AAGTCTATATTTCGTTTATCGATGAAATGATGAATCTATATACCTAAAATAGGGTATGTGTCATTTTGCAAATCACGGTTCTACGTGAAAATTGCGACTGGAAAACTTAATATTTTTAGAGTGGAATTTTAGTTTTATTACTCTTAGAAGCAAAAAGTCCCAACCTCATTGCTGAAATCGGGACATTTTAATATTCATTTTTTTGAGTTAATCAATTCTCGTAAACCCTGTGTACTTATGCAATACTTCAGGAATTTCAATACCGTCTAATGTTTGGTAGTTTTCTAAGATTGACGCAATGATTCTTGGCAACGCCAAAGCAGAACCATTCAATGTGTGTGCTAAGTAGTTCTTTTTGTCTGAACCTTTGAAGCGCAATTTCAAGCGATTTGCCTGGAACGTATCAAAACGAGAGCAAGAACTTACTTCCAACCATTTCTCCTGTGCTGCAGAGTAAGCTTCGAAATCATATGTCATTGCAGATGCAAAACCTGTATCTCCACCACATAAACGTAGAATACGGTAATGCAAACCAAGTTTTTCTAGCAAGCCTTTTACGTGATCTACCATTTCTGTTAATGCACGTTCCGTATTTTTTGGATGCTCAATACGAACGATCTCCACTTTATCGAATTGGTGTAAACGGTTCAATCCACGTACGTGTGCTCCATAGCTTCCAGCTTCTCTTCTGAAACAAGGTGTATAACTTGTCATTTTGATAGAGAAATTCTCATCAGGAAGAACTACATCGCGGTAGATATTTGTTAACGGAACTTCAGAAGTTGGGATCATGTACAAATCGTCAACCGGCATGTAATACATCTGACCTTCTTTATCCGGAAGTTGTCCTGTTCCGTATGCACTAGCTTCGTTCACTACGTGAGGAACAATCATTTCTTCATATCCTGCTTTTTCAGCTTCATCAAGGAAGAATTGAATTAAAGCACGTTGTAATTTTGCTCCTTTTCCTTTGTAAACAGGGAAACCAGCGCCCGTGATCTTAACTCCCAATTCGAAATCGATCAAATCAAATTTCTTAGCCAATTCCCAATGAGGAAGTGCTCCGTTGTGTAAAACTGCCGGTTCACCTTCTACAAGGACTGTTTCGTTATCTTCTTCGTTTTTACCAGCAACAACCAAAGCGTTTGGAACGTTCGGGATGAGGTAAAGTAATTGGATTATTTCTTCGTCAAGTTGATCAACCTGTGTTTTCAGATCGTTTTCTTCTTGTTTTAGTTGCGTTGTTTTAGCCTTTGCAGCTTCTGCTTCAGCAGCTTTTCCGCTCTTGAACAACTCGCCAATTTCTTTAGCGATTTTGTTCAGTTCGGACGCGATGGATTCCATTTGAGTTTTTGCACCACGCCACGTTTGATCCTTCTCAAGGATAGCGTCGATAGTTGCAGTTACATCAATGTTACGTTTCTTCAGTGCTTCGATGATTGCATCTTTTTCAGCACGAATTTTTGTCATTTCTAACATAGGAATCCTGTTTTAATTGTGTTTTCTATTAATTGTAAAATCACGGCGCAAACTTAATGAAAATCCGAGTTTTACAAATGTTGTTTTGCCATTTTTGGACATAAAAAAAGGCGAATTCCGAAACTATCGAAACTCGCCTTTATAAATGTTTTGAGTTCTCTTAAGCCTCAGCAGTTTCAAATGCTACTACCGAAACAAACGAACGATTGTCTTTTTTCTTACGGAATTCTACAAGACCGTCAGTTAAAGCGTAAAGTGTGTGATCTTTTCCGATACCAACGTTAACGCCAGGGTGGTGTTGTGTACCACGTTGACGAACGATGATATTACCTGCGATTGCAGCCTGTCCACCGAAAATTTTAACACCTAAACGTTTGCTTTCTGATTCGCGACCGTTTTTAGAACTACCGACTCCTTTTTTGTGTGCCATCGTATTTCTTTTTATTCCATCTCCACCAAAGTGGAAAATGGATGATTATCCTTTAATATCTGTAATCGTGATTTGTGTAAAAGATTGACGGTGACCGTTTCTTTTCACATATCCTTTTCTTCTTTTCTTACGGAAAACAATCACTTTGTCTCCTTTAACGTGGTCAACCACTTGAGCAGAAACTTTAGCTCCTGCTATAGCTGGGGCGCCAATGTTCACTTTCCCTCCGTTGTCTACTAATAAAACACGATCAAAATCTAATTTTGCTCCTGCCTCAGCATCCAAACGGTGTACAAAGATCTTTTGGTCTTTTTGCACTTTAAATTGCTGCCCTGCTATCTCTACAATTGCGTACATAACAGTATGTTTTTATTTTGTTATTTCCCTTCTGAATTCCAGATAGGGGTTGCAAAGATATAAAACTTTTTCAACAATGAAATATTCATATCAGAAAAAATAAATCATTGTAAAATGAGTAGGGGCGAATCATCATTCGCCCCTACCATAAATTTTATTCGTTTTTCCGAAAACAGTTTACATTTTCTTCGGTAAAACCACACCGTCAATCACATGCGTAACTCCGTTTGAAGAAACGACGTCTGCGATGGTGATTTGTGCACCGTTGATATACCATTTTCCATCTTTTTCAGAAACCATCAATGTTTCTCCTTGTACGGTTTTAAGCATTTGACCATTTTTCAAATCACCTGCCTTCAACGCTCCGGGAACAACGTGGTAAGTCAATACCGAAGTTAATTTCCCTTTGTTTTCCGGTTTCAACAGCATTTCAACTGTACCTTTTGGTAATTTGTCGAACGCTTTATTTGTTGGTGCAAAAACAGTGAATGGCCCATCACCTTTCAGTGTTTCAACCAAACCTGCTGCTTTTACAGCTGCTACCAAAGTAGTATGATCGTCAGAACCCATTGCATTGTCAACAATGTCCTTAGAAGGAACCATTTTCGCTCCACCAACCATTACAAACGGCTCTTCTTCCTTTTCTTCGGGTTTCGACATATCGTCTGACGATTCCGTTTTTGTTTCGTCACCCATTTTCTCTTCACTTCCTCCACAGCTTGAAATTCCAAAAACTGTAATTGATGTTGCTATTGCAACTGCTAAAACTGACCTTTTCATAATTGCTTTTTTAGTGTTATAGTGCAATTACGCAGAAAAAGGAAACTTGGATTTTTGGAGGGAAAAAGGAGTGAGAAAGTTTTGAAAGTGATTGAAAAAAAGAAAGGGCGAATGATGATTCGCCCTGACTAAATATTTATAAAAGAATAAACTATTATTCTTCGTCTTTTTCGAAAACTCTTTTCGGACGCATCTTTTGGTTAATTCCTAAAGTAATCCAGAAAGGAACAATAAATCCTAGTAAGAATAACAACATCCAGAATGCCATTCCACCAATTAATAAGAACAATACAATACCAAAAATGCTCATGTCGTTTGTTTTGTGGTGGTAAAAGTAATATTAAAATTGAATTTCAAATCAGATTCAGCGAATTTTCTTGCTAAAAATGTCAGAGTTTCAAAATGGTTTTGACGCGATTTAAAAGATTGTCACTCGGAAAATCTTGAACGCCAAATCCATATCTGAAATGATCACAGATTCCGATGATATCTCTAATTTCTTTTTCTTCGTTTTTATTTCCACTTCCAAACTCAGATAAAACGCGTTCTCTACTCGTATTTTGAAGTCCAAATCGCTTCTCCAGAATTTGAATAATTGCTTTCGGAAGATTGATAGAAATGTTGTTGGCGTCAGTTGGATTCTGCATTACTTCTGCCCAAAAATCAGTATTGGCCATTTGTTCCTGCTTCTCTACCATTCGTTCTTTTGCCAATGCAACATCGTGTTCGTGTTTCGAACGTTTACGACGAACCATTAGGAAAAGGAAGAAAAGTGCACATGTAGCTCCCGGAACAGCAATTCCCAGAATTAATGGCATGCTTGATTTATCCGGGGATTTTCCTTCTTTAACTTCTGATTTTACAAGTACTTCTTTTGTGTTTTTTGAAGCTGAATCAACCTTGTCTTTTCGCAAAGAGGTTTTTTCCTTACCCAATAAAATCGTGAACGGTTCTGTACTCAATGTAATGTATTTCTCTTTTTTCGGGTCAAAAAATGACATTGAAGGAGCGTCGAAATGAAGTTCTCCTTCTTGCAATACCTGAATATTGTAAACGAAAGTTATGGATCCGGCTACACCAGTTTCGGTATAATCGTAATTCTCTTCTTTCTGAGCGTCGCCGTATAGTTTACAACCGTTAGGGATCTTGATCTTCGGTTCCTGAATGTTGTGAATGTTTCCAACACCACTTACAATCAATTTCACCTGGAAAACATCGCCGGCTTTAAGCTTACTGATATCACTAATTTCTTGCGACATCTCGAAATCACCAACAGCGCCAATGAAATCTGATGGAGCGCCTTTTGGAAGTGGTTTTACATTCAAGGTTAAACCAGTAGATTTAAATTGAATGGTTCGGTCAAAGATGTTTCCGTGACATAACAACGCCATTTCGAAAGGTTTCACTCTACATTTTCCAGTTGAAATTGGAATAAGAAGTTGTTTTCCGTATTCGAAGGTTTGTACTTTTTTACCGTTCAGTTTTGTTTCTTCAACCAATTCTCTTGAATAGTTGAAAGGATGTTCTTCGGCATTTTTATCGCACTTATAAGGCGCGTAACCGTCAACGTTGAGAATAGGGTAGCGCGAAACAACGCGTGCATTCAGCATTACGCATTCTCCTTCGTAAACGGATGTTTTCTTTGCTTCTATATAGCCAAAAACAGGATCTTTTGATTTTATGGCAATGTTACATGCCTTCGATTCATCAATAGTAAGCGTGATCTTATTTGATTTATAAGGCTTCCCTTTATAGCTTACCGTTGCACAAAAACTGTACGTTCCGGCTTTGTTGAATGAGCCGCTTTGTTGCGTGATGTAATAGGTTTTGATCTTTCCAGAAGCCTCCATTTCCTGGCTAACCTGATGAAGAACGTCATAATCAACTTCAAATTCTACCGGAAAATCAATATTGATCGTTCCCTGAACATTTGTTGAAATGCGGAATACAATGTTTTCATCTGGCGCAGCTTCGTTTGTGCTGCACGACAATCCAACAATTGGTTTCTGTCCGAAAC
>CAMLET010000281.1 GCA_946479125.1 uncultured Flavobacteriales bacterium | reverse complement strand
CACTGAGCAAAGCAGCCGTTTTGCCAAGTTGGAAGATATGCGTTCTAATATCGAAGGAAATCACCTTATTCTAACGTTCGAATTTCATACTGGTGATGCTTCCGGACAAAACATGGTAACGATCTGCACAGATAAAATTTGTCAATACATTATTGAAAATACGCCTATAAAACCCGAAATGTGGTTTATCGAAGGGAATTATTCCGGTGATAAGAAAGCAACGTCCAATTCATTTACTTCTGTTCGCGGTAAGAAAGTAACAACTGAAATCGTCCTTCCTGCTGAGATCATTCAGGGAGTATTGAAAACAACTGCACGTGCAATGGCAGAATATTGGCGTTCTTCAACAATAGGAATTATCCAAAGTGGTGCAATTGGTGCTCAAGGACATTACGCCAATGGTTTAACGGCTTTATTCATCGCAACTGGTCAAGACGCAGCGTGTGTGGCTGAAGCTGCAACAGGAATCACGAGAATGGAAGAGAAGGAGAACGGAGCACTGTATTGTTCTGTGACGCTTCCAAACTTAATTGTGGGAACTGTTGGTGGCGGAACCGCTTTACCAACTCAAAAAGAATGTTTGGAATTGATGGATTGTTTTGGCGCCGGGAACGCACGTAAGTTCGCTGAGATCTGCGGAGCTTTGGTACTAGCAGGAGAACTTTCCATTGCCGCGGCTTTATCGGCTGGACATTTTGCAAGTGCACATCAGAATCTTGGACGTAAACACTAATCCATGTCTTCAAATCAAAAGTTGCTGAACATTCCCAATGTTTTATCGGGCTACCGCATACTCGCGCTTCCTGTTTTGTTTTGGGCTATGTTTTCGAATAACGACAAACTGTTCATCATTTTACTGTCGGCGAACCTGATCTCTGATATTCTTGATGGATTCATTGCACGTCGTTTTAATATGCAAACAGAGTTTGGTGCGCGTTTGGACAGTGTCGCTGATATTGGGACGTACATCTGCGCGTTTTCGGGAATGTTCTATTTTCATTATGATTTTATTCAGGAGCACGCAATCGAATTCAGCTTGATGATGGGGTTGTATATCATTCCACAGCTAATTTCTCTGATCAAATTCAGAAGAAGTCCGAGTTTACATTTGTACAGCAATAAGATTACGGGCTACATTCAGGGAATTTTCATTTTTACGTTCTTCAATTTTGGAAACTATCCGCCGTATTTTTATTTCATGATCGTATTCAGTGCATTGGCATATTTGGAAGAGCTGGTTTGTGTGCTTTACCTCAAAGAATTGAGATCCAACGTAAAAACATTCTATCACCTTCAAAAACAAGTAAATGCTCAGTAGTATTTATCCACTGGTGGCAGTTTACTTTGTGCTTGGTGCAATTGCAATTGTCTTTATCAATCGGAAAAAGGCGCAAAAACCGATGGATAGAAGTAATCGTTGGGTGAAATACCTCATGTATTTACTTATCGTAAATGCGGTTATTCTATGTATTCATTTCGATTGGTTTTTCTATTTGGCCATTGCAATTACATTGATTGCTCTTTATGAATTCATCAGAATGTCACTCAAGACAAATCTGAAAAATCAATTCTTCTTTGGAGTTCCATTTTTACTAATTATCGCTGGATTTTTAGTCGCGTCTGTCACTTTGAAGGCAATCGAAATTGGCTTTGTTTACACCTTGGTTTTTTGTTTCGATGGCTTTGCACAAATCATTGGACAACTTCTGGGAAAACGGCAAATTACCCCGAAATGGAGTCCGAACAAGACGATTGGCGGTTTTGCGGGGGCGTTCATCATAACGGTTGCAACTTCTTTTTATTACTGCTTGAATGTCGCAAAAACAGATTATTATGATTTACTGACAATTGCCATTTTTGGTGTTCTCGTAAGTTTGTTCTCGTTTAGCGGCGACATTCTGGCTTCATTGTTTAAGCGTGTTTGTGGCGAAAAAGACTACAGTAACTTAATTCCACAGCATGGTGGAATTTTGGATAGATTTGATAGTTTTATTTTCGCATTGGCAGGCTACTATTGTTTATCTCAACTACTTCAGATCAATGGATTTTAAACAAAACGAATTTTCGAAACCGGAAGAGAAGGGCAAATCCTTTCTTTGGCGTTTCTACAAATATCAAAAGGAACGTTTTCCAATTTTGGGACACGGACTTTTAGTGGCCAGTTTCAGCTTTTCTGCCATAGCATTTTCTCGAATTTGTAGAGGAGCCGAAGGCTTTGTCCCCTGGTCAACTTACGGATTAGGCGTTTTTATCACTGTTACTTTTTTCTTGCTGGTTCGCATTTTTGATGAATTCAAAGATGCGGATGACGATGCTGCTTACAGAAAAGAACTTCCTGTCCCACGAGGATTAGTTTCGCTTCGTGAACTGATGATTCTTGGAATTATTGTCGTTCTCTCACAGCTAGCCGTAATTCTGATTTTCTTCCCTAAACTGGTTTTCGTTTGGCTTGCCGTTTTGCTGTATTTGTGCTTAATGGGTAAGGAATTCTTCGTTCCTGAATGGTTGAAGAAGCACCAGTTCTGGTATGTTACTTCTCACATGTTCATCATTCCGCTGATCGATATTTTAGCAAGCGGCTTGGATTGGGCTTTGGAAAACGCAACTCCTTCACCTGGTTTAGGTTTGTTCTTTCTCGTTTCTTATTTCAACGGAATTGTATTGGAAATTGGTCGTAAGATCCGAACTCCTGAAAATGAACGCGAAGGTGTTTTGACCTATTCGTCTATGCTTGGATTGAAAAAAGCACTGAATCTTTGGATTCTGATTCTAACGATTACACTTGCTTGTAGTTTAGCCGCAGTTTATTTTGCTGGTTACGGAATGATTGCCTATTTCATTTTCGGTGGAATTTACCTGCTTTGTTCTATTCCCGCGTGGCTTTCGTTGAATAATATTACCGTGAAACGAGCAAAAATGATGGAATATACATCTGCACTATGGACAATTCTAATGTATTTGTCGCTTGGAGCAATTCCAATGATTCAACACTTACTGCCATGAAATACGTTTTAACAGCAGAATTACTGCAAGAATATTCTGATCATTCGATTGGTGGAAAAGCGAGAAATCTGGCTGAACTTTCGAATCTCGGATTGAATGTTCCCCATTGGATTGTGCTTTCACAGCAAACACTAATGGCATTTTCAGATGAGAAGGGGAAACTGAACCTTCCTGCCGATTTGTTGGATGAAGTTTGTTCACATTTTTCTGATTCTGATTTTCTAGCCGTTCGTTCATCTGCTTTAGATGAAGATGGAGGCGATTTTTCTTTCGCTGGACTGTTTGAAACAAAGTTGTTCGTTCGAAAAGACAACCTGGAAGCGCAAATTCAGGAAGTTTGGATATCATCTTTTGCTGAACGGGTTCAAACGTATCGTCAAAACAACGGACTAAAACATCTAGTAGGATTGGGAGTTATTGTTCAAGTGATGATTCCATCAGAAAGTTCGGGCGTTGCATTCGGAATCAATCCGGTAACCGGGAATAGAAAACAACAATTGATCAGCGCTGTCTATGGTTTGGGAGAAGGCTTGGTTTCAGGAGAATTGGACGCTGATAATTATCTGGTTGATGATAAAATTGAACAAGAAATTGCTGTTAAAGAAGCCTATTTCGGTTTCGACCTTGAAAAAAATGGAGGTGTAAAACAATTCGATTTAGAATCTGAGAAACAGAAACAATCCGTTTTATCAAACCAGCAGGTTCTGGAAGTTCAAACGCTGATCAAAAAGCTGGGCAATCACTTCCGCAAACCGCAGGATATTGAATTCGCGTTTTACAATGATAAACTGTATTTGCTGCAATCGCGACCAATTACGTCACTTGGGAAAGTGGCGGATAAGAATGATGACTACGTGCTTTGGGATAATAGTAATATTATCGAATCCTATCCGGGAGTAACAACGCCTTTGACGTTTTCGTTTATCAGTAAATCGTACGAAGGCGCTTACCGTTTGTTTTGCGAATACCTCGGTGTCGACAAAAAAGTGGTTGAAGAAAACAATGCTGTCTTCGAAAATACACTAGGATTAATCAATGGTCGGGTTTACTACAACCTGAAAACCTGGTATTTGATGCTGGCAATGTTGCCTGGTTATAGTATTAATGCACGATTCATGGAAAAAATGATGGGAGTGAAGGAGCGTTTCGATGTTCCACAGTCTTACATTATTTCGAAAGGTCAGGCATGGTGGAGAATTGTGAAGATGGTTTTCAAAATGGCCTCACGTTATTATTCGTTGCCGCGAAAAAGAAGAGAATTTGAAGTTTTATTGAACGCGACAATCGCGAAATACAAAGCCATCGATTTCAATGAGAAAAGCGCGAACGAACTACTTCAGTTGTATCTCGACTTCGAAAAGACCTTATTGAATGAATGGAAAGCACCGTTGCTGAACGATTTCTTTGCAATGATCTGGTTTGGACGACTGCAAAGCACTTGTGAAAAGAAGCTGAAAAGTTCCAATCCTAACATTCACAACGATTTACTGTGCGGAAGTGCTGATATTATTTCCACTCAGCCAATTCACAGAACAATTGCGCTGGCTTCAGAAATTTCGAAATCGCCAGAATTGAAAGAAATGTTCTTGAATATGCCTTCACAACAAATCTGGAAAGAACTAGGGTTGTCTCGGTCATCGAGCGGAGTCGAGATGGAGACAACACGAATCCATTCTGAAATTGTACGTTACATCGCTGATTTCGGTGAACGCTGTATTGGCGAATTGAAATTGGAAACCATTTCGTACACACAAGATCCTACCTTGTTTATCGACATTTTGAAAACCTATGTTCAAAACGACATTACGGTAAACAAACGTTCAGGAAACACCGAAGAAGAAATCCGCTCTAAGGCAGAAGCGGAAGTCAATAAGTTGTTGAGAGGTAAATTCTACAAGAAATACAAGTTCAATAAAACACTTCGAAAGGCGAGAGAATTGGTTTCATCTCGTGAAAACCTGCGTTATGAACGGACGCGCGCATTCGGAATTGTGCGTGAGTTGTTTTCTGCAATGGGCATACGGTTTTACGCTGAAGGAATTTTGGATAACGACAGAGATGTTT
>CAMLET010000280.1 GCA_946479125.1 uncultured Flavobacteriales bacterium | reverse complement strand
TTTACGTGTTGGACAGTTGAGAAATGAAGGTCGTGCTACTTCAGCAATGATTTCTATGATCAAGCGTAACAACGTTGAGATCGCTTTGAACATTGCGCGTGAGGCTCGTCAGATCCACGGTGGAATGGGTATTACAAGCGAATATTCTATGATGCGTCACATGGCGAACCTGGAGTCGGTTGTAACTTACGAAGGAACACACGACATTCACTTGTTGATTACAGGAATGGATGTTACAGGAATTCCAGCTTTCACTCGTGAAATGCCGAATTTGTAGAACGCAATTTCAAAATATAAATACTGTAGGGGTGAGTCGCGACTCACCCCTACTTGTTTTCAAATATTGATTTTTATGAATGGTGAATTACTTGATCAGGGAACAACCAATTCTAAACCAGTTGAAGACCTGGATGGTGCTGGAAGAATATTGACAATGGGGATTATTTCTATTATTCTCTTTTCCGGAATCGTTGGGATAATATTGGCGGTTATGACATTGAATCGTGCTAAAATGGCTCGAGAATTATACCGTGAATATCCACAGAATTATACAACGTCGTCATATAAAAAAGTAAATGCGGGAAGAACTTGCGCAATTATTTCGTTAAGTATGATTGGAGCTTTTGTGTTGGTTTTGATGGTTGTGTCTTCAATGTAAATTGAATTTAATTCCAATTAATAATCTCACCATTATCCAACGCATCGGTATACGTTTGTCGGAGTTTTTCAAATTTTTCAATGGCGTGGAAATCACCAGCCTTGGCTTTTGATTTCTCTTTATAATATTGCTGCAGACTGTGACCAAAAACATCTTGTTCAAGCAATTGTTTTATCGCAGTTATTCTTCCGCTAACGCCTATTAGAAAATGTTCCAATTCCCCAAGTTCACTCAGTTCATCCGGATCAAGTTGCTTTTTAGAAAGCAGTTTATTGTATCTGGGCAATAGAACTTCCAGAAGATCTACAAACCGATCTAGTTCCTTCTGAATTGCTGCTTGCTGTTCTTTGTAACCCATGAAGGAAATGTACAATCTTTTTTATTTAATGCACATAAATTTTTTCTTTTTAACATTCTATTCCTGGGTAGATAAATGAATGCTTAAACTATCTTCGCATTATGGCTGGAATTTACATTCATATTCCCTTTTGTAAAATGAAATGCACGTACTGTGATTTTCACTTTTCAACCACTTTCGAAGTGTATCGCGAACGAATGGTGAATGCAATTTGTGATGAGGTTGTGATTCGAGCTAAGGAACAAATTAATGAAACAGTTGAAACTGTTTATTTAGGTGGAGGAACTCCTAGCATTTTAAATGAAATGGAGCTTTCTAAAATTATTTTTTCTGTTCGCGAAAACTATACTTTGTCCACGGATTTTGAGCTTACAATGGAGTGTAATCCTGACGATTGTTCCATTGAAAATTTGCTTTCCTGGAAGAAAATAGGAGTCAACCGTTTAAGTATTGGAATTCAATCTTTAGAAGAAGATCAATTGGATTGGATGAACCGAGCACACAATTCCAACGAATCAATAGATGCTGTAAAACGCGCTCACGAAGCTGGATTTAACAATATTACTGTTGATCTGATTTACGGTCTGCCCGATTTAACCAATGAGCGTTGGGAAGAAACAATACAACTTGTTGCCGAACTTCCGATAAACCATATCTCTGCTTATTGCTTAACGGTTGAAGAAAAAACGACTCTTGCTACATGGGTGAAATCGGGAAAAATCAGACCAGCAACAAACGACAATCAATCAGAACAATTTGTCATTCTTGTTGAAACCTTGAGAGACCTTGGTTTTGAGCAGTATGAAATTTCCAATTTTGCACGAAACTATTCCTATTCCCGTCACAATACTGCTTATTGGCAGAATAAGAAATATTTAGGGATCGGACCTTCGGCGCATGGTTTTGATGGAGAGAAACGTTATTGGAATATTGCGAATAACCAGGCTTATATGAAAGCTATTGAAGCTGGAGAATTGCCTCAGGAAGAAGAATGTTTAACCAATCACGACAGATTCAATGAACGAATTATGGTTGGATTACGAACCAAATGGGGTGTTTCTTTGTCGGAATTAAAAACATATTTGGAACTCGATCCTGAATGGTTGAATCTTGTGAAAGAATATCAAAATGAAAAGTTGTTGGTTGTTTCAGAGGATGATTTAATGCTGACTGAAGCAGGAAAATTACGAGCAGATGCAATTGCTTCTGACCTTTTTAAACTATCTAATTAGGTTTATAAAATCCAGATAAATGTTCTGTTGAACTGTATAATTCCATTTTTCATTCGAAGCAATCTCAGCTATTTTATTAGTTGAATTTTCTATTGCGAAATCCATATCTTTTCCGAAAGTGTCAACGGTATAAAATGTTGCTGAATTTCGAAGATCTTCCACATCTGAATAAGCGTGGTGCATTAACAACGGAATACGGAAACCAAATGACAAGTTAAAACTCCCGGAAATCTGATTGAAAGGATATTCTATTGCACTTGGTGTATTTGGATGAATTAAAGGCATTAAAAAATCAGAGGATTGAATCAATTGATAGAATGTTTCGTTTGAAATGTATTCTTCGAAGTAGATCAATCGGCTTTCCAGTTGATTATCTTTTATTTCGTTTAGAAGTTCTTGTAATTCTGGTTTAGAGAAATCTGATTTTCCAGCAAAAACGAATTTTACGTGATCTGGAGTTTGCTGAAGCATAGAAACAATTCCACTCAGGTCTTTGCGTCGTGTTTCAACTCCACCTGGGATTGTTACCCAGATCTCTCCTTCATTTTTTAGCTCCGATGTTCCGTAATCAGGAAATTCAATAGGATAAAACGTGGTTACTTTGTGTTTGTATTCCGATTGAATCCCATCTTTCAGGATATCGCTGAGAACAGCGTATGATCTAATAAATTTATGAATGATCTTTTGAGTTCCACTTTCATTGAATTTTCGGATTGTATGAACAATTCCATAGCACTCAATTTTTCGGGAAACTAAAAAGCGCAAGTTACGGATATGTCCACCCTGAGCAGTATTGAAAACCGCTTTCTCAATTTTATTTCGCTTCAGGAATTTGGCAATTTCCCGCATTTTCATAAAATCTCCAATGGCCGAATTTGTGGTTTGAACCACCAGAATCTCTTTAAAAGTGTATAACGCAGTAAGTCGTTTTTTTACTTCCTCATGACAAACAAGATAGATTTCCACATTAGCGGTACGCAGCGCATTGATTTGCGCAAACATACATTCGTCATGTGAATGCGCAATTTCTATTAAAGCTACCCGCGTTTGTTGCATGGAACAAAAGTGAGAAATATTTTAGGAAGGATGCTTTTAACTTTTGACTTATTTATGCTGAGCTTGTCGAAGTATGAATTTATTTAACATTTCACTTTTGGTAACCTTTTTTAAGTCAATTCTCGTGTATTAGATCAAGCAATAATTTTGTGGCATGTTGAAACGACTGCTTTTAGGTTTATTCTTGATGTTGAGCACATTAGGCTCAGCTCAAATAATTACAATTATGATCGATCCTGGTCATGGTGGTTCAGATCCCGGACATCTTTCAGCAAACGCCAGTCATTTAAAGGAAAAAGACCTCAATTTACTCATCGCTAAAAAATTTGGTGAATACCTTTCTTCGAAATTGAGCAACGTAAAAGTGGTTTACACGAGAACCGATGATACGTATCCAACCCTAGATTCAAGAGTTGAAATGGCCAATAAGCAAAAAGTAGATTATTTTATAAGTATACATTGCAATTCGAGTTCGAATAAGAGCATTAAAGGAACTGAAACGCATGTGCACACTATGTCGGCGAAGAAAAGTGTGAAGCTGGCCAAGACGTTTGAAACGGAATTCAAAACGAAGGCGGGAAGAACTTCTCGTGGTGTAAAAGATTCAGACGATAGAGAGCATACGCTTCAAGTATTGAAATTTACAGAGATGACCAGTGTTTTGGTGGAATGTGGTTTTCTTACAAATGTGAGTGAGGCGAACTTTTTGAACACGGAAAACGGTCGGGATTTGATTGCTTCTGCCTTGTTTCGTGGGATGCGTACGTTTTTAAAAGAATCACATCCTGGAATTAAATTTGAAAAATCTTCAACAAATTCGTCATCTGCCAGTTCTTCTTCATCCGGAACTTCCAGTTATACAGTGCAGATAATGAGTTCAAAAGAGTGGATGGATACAGAAAAAAGTCCGTTTACTAAACTTACTAAATCAGTTGCTAGAGAACAAGTTGCGCAATCAGGTTACAAATACAGATACACATCAGGATCCTTTACAACCAAGGAGGATGCTGAGAAATATCAGAAAGAAGTAAGAAATGCAGGTTTTCCGGATGCAATTATAATAAAGAAGTAATCAAACTGTTATTATTGTATATTTGTTTGGAAACTCAAGCTACTATTGATAAACAAGCTATTCATGGCAACAATTTTTGAAACAAGATTAATTGGAAATTTAGGGAAGGATGCGACTGTAAAGCGCATGGAGAGAGGGGTTGTAGCAATTAATTTTCCGGTTGCACATAATAAGAATTGGAGAGATAAGAGAACAGGCGAAGCCAGAACCAAAACAACATGGGTTAACTGCACCATCTGGAAGAAAGAAGGTGCGAACATGCGGATTTTGGATTTCCTTAAAAAAGGAGCAATGGTGGAAGTCATTGGAGCACCTTTCGCTAAAACATATGTTCAGGAAGACGGTTCTTACCGATCTGAAATTCGTCTGAACGTTTCTAAAACAAACATTCTACGTCCAACAAGAGGTGAAGGTGATATGCCATTCGATATGGTTGATGACGTTGAAAGCGGAATGGATGAAGACGGATTGGATACAGGAATCGAAGATTTTACACTTAGCGAAGAAGATTTTTAGGCTGAAATTCAGGCAAATAGTACGTTAACACGGATTTTTACTGAATTTTTTCGCCAAAAATTATTTGATTAATGTATTCTTTGCTTATATTTGCAACCTCAAATGAGGAAATTCCTCCTTAGCTCAGTTGGTTAGAGCATCTGACTGTTAATCAGAGGGTCTCAGGTTCAAGTCCTGAAGGGGGAGCAA
>CAMLET010000279.1 GCA_946479125.1 uncultured Flavobacteriales bacterium | reverse complement strand
AGAATCAAATCCGGAGATAATTTTTGTGCCATTTCCACACCCTCAAGTCCGTCCTTCGCAGTAAAGACTTTATATCCCTCTTTCTCTAAATTGTATTGTAGAAATTCAACGATATCTGGTTCGTCGTCTACCAATAGAATTGTTTGCACTTTGCTTGTTTGCATCCTGTGTTTTGTTTACAGTGCAAAAGTATTGGCGCCACTTTCCTTTAAGTTTAGTGCGTAGTTATGTTAAGGTTAATAAAAGCAGGGCAGTGTTATGAGATTGTTAACATCGGCTTCTCGGCTCCGCTCGAAGACCGTTGGTGATCTCTGAAGGTTAAGAGTTGCTGAAAAGGACATCGAGCGGAGCCGAGATGTTATGTTTTCCGCTTCTGTTTTTTTGCAGCTGGAAACAAAATGTTATTCAAAATCAATCTATAACCCGGCGAATTCGGATGAAGATTCAAATCTGTTGGCGGATCTCCCACCAAATGCTGATAATCTTCAGGGTCATGACCGCCATAGAAACTCCAGGTTCCCTGACCTAATTCTCCATGAATGTATCGGGCAGTTCCAAATTGTTTTGATTCTCCAAGAACGAGAACGTTTGATTTAATCAAGTCTTTTCTGAAATCGGTAGTTTGTCCCATGAATCCGTTGATTTCTTGTGTGTGACACTGTGTCAACATCGTTGGAACAACATCCCATTTTGCAGAAAAATCGAATAAGGTGAATTTGTCCAGGTTTTCTGGTACCCGGTGCAAATCGGTTCCATCAATATTGGAGTACTCGTAAACAAGTGGATCTTGTACCAATTGGAAATCCTGAAAAGCGAATGTTTCTCCGAATCTCAGCTTGTTCTGACAATTCGGGTCTCGCGTATCATGGTCATAAATGCTTTCACAAATGTCCGTCTCCTGGGCGGCGAGTGCGATATCATAACTATCGGTTCCGGAACACATGGTAAACAGGAATCCACCACCAATTACAAAGTTCTTTATGTTTTGAGCAACTGCTAATTTCAATTCTGAAACCTTTGAGAATCCTAGTTCGGCAGCATCTTCTTCAGCGTCGGCAACCTGATCACGGTACCACTTTTCGTTGTGGAATTTGTTGTAGAATTTTCCGTATTGACCGGTAAAATCTTCATGGTGCAAGTGGAGCCAATCGTATTTTGGAAGAATTCCGGTTACGATAGCTGAGTCGTAAATCTTATCGTAAGGAATTTCGGCGTACTCTAAAACCATTGTTACAGCGTCATCCCATGGAAGCGCACTGCTTGGTGTATAAACGGCAATTTTTGGAGCTTTTTCCAGCTGAACAATTTCCATGTTCACTTCCGGGTTTGCAATTTCAGTTCGAATGGCATTCACTTGGCCGTCGGCTACAATCTCGTAACTAACACCTCGAATGATAAGTTCTTCTTCAATAGCTTGTAAATGCGGAAATAGAAACGAGCCACCACGGTAATTCAGGAGCCATTCCATAGTTACATCGTTACCCAAAACCCAATAGGAAATTCCGTAAGCTTTAAGGTGATTGGTTTGTTTTTCGTCCATTGGAACCAGAATAGAAGAAGCCTTCACAGCCGTTCCCATGAACAAGAAAATAGATAGTATAAGGAGTTTGAAATTTTTCATCTTGTCTAAAGTAATGAAACCAAGGTTAATTCTAAATTCCAAAAGTCAAAATTGTAAAAGAATTAAGGCAATTTTAACGAATTCACCAAATGGTGACTGAGCGGAGTCGAAGGCACCTTGGTTTACTTTTCAATTCTCCATTTTACATTTTCAATTATCAGAAAGGTGCATCAGAATGCTCGTTAAAATCAATTCCTTTGTCACTCAAATTATCCATTGAACTACGAATAGTCGTGGTCGCCGGTGTATCGAAAGAACTATTTCTTGTCATTCCGTTTCCTAAGCTTGTTGGATTGAAATCATCGCCGTATTGAGAATCTTCCAGATTTTCGAAACGTGCAAACTGACCAACGAAACGCATACGAACCGATTCCAAAGAACCATTTCGGTGTTTCGCAATAATAACTTCACCAATTCCAGCATTCGAAGAACCGTCTTCAGCTTCCATCAAACCGTAATATTCTGGTCGATATAAGAAGCTTACGATATCGGCATCCTGCTCAATTGCTCCGGATTCACGCAGATCTGAAAGAACCGGACGTTTATCACCACCACGAGTTTCTACGGAACGCGAAAGCTGTGAAAGGGCAATAATTGGGATATTTAACTCTTTTGCAATTTCCTTAATGGAACGCGAAATGGTGGAGATTTCCTGCTCACGGTTACCGTTCTTGCTGCTTCCAGCCGACATCAACTGAAGGTAATCGATGATTACCATTTGGATATCGTACTGCATTTTCAAACGTCGACATTTAGCTCTTAAGTCGAAAACACTGATTCCAGGAGTATCGTCGATGAAAATAGGTGCTTTAGCCAATTTCTCAACACGTGAGTGCAATTGATGGAATTCATGTTCAGCCAACTGACCTTTTCTTAGTTTTTCAGCAGAAATTCTACTTTCAGAGGCAATCAAACGTTTTACAAGTTGAACCGCCGACATCTCCAGAGAGAAAACGGCAACTCCCATATTAAAATCTACAGCTGTATTTCGAGCCATGGAAAGTACGAATGCCGTTTTTCCCATTGCAGGACGAGCAGCAATTACAATCATATCCGAACGCTGCCAGCCTGAAGTAACTTCATCCAGTTTTCGGAAACCGGTTGGAACCCCCGAAAGTCCATCACTGTTTTTAGCAGCCGCTTCAATTTCTCGAATAGCCTCAGTTACAGTTGAACTCATCGTGCTTATCGATTTCTTCATGTTGTTCTCAGCAATTCCGAACAACTTTTCTTCGGCACTATTCAACAAATCGAATACATCGGTGGTTTCATCGTAAGCATCTTTCAGCGTTTCGGCACACATGCGAATGATTTCGCGTTGAATATACTTTTGAGCAATGATGCGGGCATGGTACTCAATGTGGGCAGATGAAGCTACACGTTGAGTTAGTGAAGAAATGTAAACCACGTTTCCTGCGGCTTCCAATTCGCCCTTTTCTTTTAATCGCTGTGTTACTGTAAGTAAGTCGATTGGATTCGAGGTTCCGAAAAGATCCCGGATTGCTGCGAAAATATATTGGTGCTTCGGATCGTAAAACGATTCCGCTGCAAGAATATCAATGGTATCTGTAACGGCATGTTTGTCCAGCATCATTGCACCAAGTACCGCTTGTTCCAAGTCGATGGCTTGAGGGGGGACTTTCCCCATCTCTGTAGCTAAAGGTAAAATGGTGTTTTTTGTTCGGGCTGCAACGCGTCGATTCGGAGTATTTTCTTCCATGATTAAGCAAAGATAGCGAAAGCCTATCCGCTTTTGAAACTCTTTCTTTGAATTAAGTTACAACGAATTCGCTAACACGAAATGAACATAGTTTTGAACGATGTTTTGAATCAATGAATACCTTTGCCGAAAAAGAAAGTATGAGCTCGTGTTTTGATAAGGAATTCAGACAGATTAATTGGTCTGGCTTGCCTGAAGGTGTTGATGATTTTGAAAATTGCGAGTTTAAATCGTGCGACTTTTCCAATGCCAACTTTTCAAGATTTCGCTTCACCGATTGTACCTTTTCTGATTGTAATTTGAGTATGATGAAGGTGGGTTCGACCTCTATGCAATCGGTTCTTTTTCGCGAATGCAAGATGCTCGGAATTCACTTTGATGCATTGAATACCTTTGGAATTATAATTGGTTTCGAGAATTGTACCTTGAATCACAGTACTTTTTATCAGTTGAATTTAAAGAAATCACCCTTTATCAATTGCGAATTGAAGGAATGTGATTTTTCCGAATGTGATTTGTCAGGAGCAACTTTTTCTGGCTCCAATTTACTTGATTCGAAATTCGATAGAACAAATTTAGAAGGAGCCGATTTTTCAAGCGCAGTTAATTTTGTGATCTCACCAGCGAAAAATAAGTTGAAAGGAGCAAAGTTTTCGAAAGAAGGTTTAGCTGGTTTGCTGGTTGAATTTGGAATAAAGATTCTTGATTAGAATTCAATTTTGAACTTTTTCAAAAAAAAAACAAGGTGTCCAAACGAATTTGAACACCTTTTACCACTTCACCGTTATTAAACCTAATACTTAAAAACGGAATCCAACTGTAAGTTGTAACCATTGATTACGGTAACGTGGACTATCGGAGGTTCCATCGCCGTTATTGGTCTGGAAATCCCAGCCAACTCGAGGTGCAATAACAAAGTGATTAACGTTGATATCCGCTCCGAAAATAGCACCTAAAGTATTTTTGCGAAGGTTAGAGTTGTTGAACTCATCGTATTCCGATTCCGTAAAAGTTCCATAATTCCAAACGTCGCTTTGACTTGTTAAGTAAGAGTAAGTTGGACCACCTACAAAAGTGATGTATTCAACTGGTTTGAATTGGATTAGGATAGGAACATCAATGTAATTAGATGTTCGTGTAAATGAGTAATCTGTCCCAAATGCGCGCCCAGTCGCCTGAAAACCTTTTTGAGAGTAGATAACCTCTGGTTGAACTCCTAAATATTTTCCTACAGGAATTGATAAAAAGGCACCAGCTGCAAAACCGTTTTTCGAGTCTGCTTCAAATTCCTGACCTTGTTCGTCCCAAACGTTCGAGTTATTGATACCACCTTTAATACCAAAGCTAAGTTCGTTGCGGCTATCTTCTGTTTGTGCGTTCAAGTTCATCCCGAAGATTGAAACACTCGTGCAAAGCACTAATACTAATCTTTTCATGACGTTAAATTGTTTAAGTTCAAATGTCATGTTCGAAATACTGTACCGACAGCCGATTTGACCTTCTTAAGAAAAGTTAATCGCCTGTGTTTTTAGTGTGTGCAGAGGGGTGTTTTGAGTCGGGTTGATGTGCCAAGACCTTTATTCTTTTTCAAAATGAAAAACCCCTCATCCAAAATGAAATTAATCTTTCAAGTTGAATGAGGGGAGATCTATGTTTTTAAGATTTTTCTGGTCTTAGTTCAGTTCCAGAGCAACCGGACAATGGTCTGATCCAAAGATGTCATTGTGTATAGTTGCAGATTTGATATGGG
>CAMLET010000278.1 GCA_946479125.1 uncultured Flavobacteriales bacterium | reverse complement strand
TGAAAGGTGGCAGGTGCATTACATAAGCCAAAAGGCATACGTCTATAAGCAAAGTTACCGAAAGGGCAGGTGAAATATTCTGAAGGTGAGCCGGTAGTACATTCCTGAAACAAGTGATTGAGATTCGGAAATTCGATGGTTGTCACCTTCTTGTTTTTGCCTTTTTCCAGTGCTTTTTTAATTGCAGCAAGATCTTCCTTGGGTGGAACTTGCAAATCTTTTTCGCCATTAACTGCCAACACCGGACATTTTACTTTCTCGAGAGTCGGTTGTGGATCATACTTGATAAAATACTGCATCCACGGACTTGTAATTTGATTCACCTGCATGGCAACGAACTGGTCTTTGCTCATTCCTTCAGGAATTTCTGTCCCACCATCCTTTTCCAAAAGTTCATTTAAATAGTTTGTCAATTCCGTTTGCAAGGTTTTGGTATCATTCGACTTCAATACCATATCGAAAATCTTTGTACTTATCTCTTTGGTTTCCTTAATGTCCTCTTCTGATGAACCTGATGCTCTCGCAATCAATTCCTGTTGAAGCAACAAGATCTGATCACCAGAAATTCCCGGTCCGGCAAGCAATACCACAAAACTTACGTCTTTTGATTTTGAAGCAACAAGCGGTGCAATTAATCCACCTTCACTATGTCCCATCAAACCTATTTTCTTCTTATTGATCTCTTTTCGTGTTTTCAAATACGCCAAAGCACTTTCCACATCGGTTGCAAAGTCTGCAGAAGTTGCACTTTGAAAATCGCCGTTTGATTCTCCTACTCCTCTGTCGTCATAACGCAAAACGGCAATCCCATTTCTTGTCAGGTAGTCAGAAAGAACCAAAAACGGTTTGTGTCCCAGCAATTCTTCGTCTCTGTTTTGCGGTCCGCTTCCTGAGATTAGAACTACAACAGGAAAGATTCCTTCTTTTTTAGGCAACGTCAATGTTCCTGACAACGTAACTCTTGCGGCTTCATTTTTAAACGTCACTTCTTCTGAATAATACGGAAGTGGCAAAGTTGGTTCTTGCGGACGTTTTGCTGACTCACCAATGGCGTTTTTTGACAAGTTCATTGGGAATTCTTGTCCACGCTGTTTAAATGTACCTTTAATCTCATTTTCTACCAATTCACCAACATATTCAATTTTGGCACTGGCCACTTCAAAGGTTACTTTCTGATTTTCAAAAATTGTTTTTGTTACCGGAATGCCTTTTGCGCCCTGATCAGGACTATCCATAGTTGATAAATAACCCAGATCTGTTTTTTTAACGTTAAAAACGAGTCGAAGTTTGGTTCCCTGAACTTCCAAAACACCATTCCATTGTCCGGAAATGTCTTGAGCAATTGTAACAGTGGAAACTAAAAAGGTTAGCAATAAACAAATCAGTGCTTTCATAGTGCTTTATACTTAAGTTATCGATTGTTATGTTTATATAGTTATTTAGATTATCCAATATCGGGGAGAGTTTGATATTCTCGTGCTATCATTCGAATAATTGCTCTTTCCTTTTCATCTAACCTTATTCTTGTCTTTCTATTAACCATTAAATAACCACTCTGATCTGGGTACTCGCGATGTTGAAAGGTTTTTGTTCCTATAAGCGTAGACACAATGCGGATATAGATTCTGTATCTTTGATTTTCTATATGATTCTCAACTCGACTATTTGTTTTGTCAATAGTTCGTGATCCAATAAATCCAAATGAAGCTGTGGGGTAACTCTCCAACAAATAAGGAATAGCCTTAGCGCAAGTAATTAGAATGTTTTTCACATCACCTTTATTGGTGATCTTTGAATACTTATAATCGCTTCTTCTATGTTGTTTACAATAAAATTTTATCGCAAAAAGATCTTCTTCATGATACTCCGCTCTTAAAACGTAAACAAGTTGTGTCTTTGGGGAGTAAAATTTAAATATATGAGTGAGTAAATGTTCACTTTCGATTGAGGATAAATTTCTTTGAAAATAAACATGCTTTAGTTGGTAGGCAGAATCTGTTATTTTCACGGAACTAAATATCCACTATTCAAATTAGGATTAACTTCCTTTCTTCTTTTTTCAAGCGTAACTTTAGATACTTTTCTTCCAACTACTCCAGACTCAATAAGAACCATAGGTTTTACATCTTTTAATGAAACCCAGTTCAATCGATCTCCTTTGCTTCTTACTACTTTTTCCATTTCACTTAATTCTTATAAACAAACAACGTAACATCAAATAGTTACACCGCTTGAAAGACTTATAATATACAAATATACATACAAAGTACAAAATTGATTGTTATTATAATAACTTACAATATAAAAAATCTTAAACAGAAATGATTTGCCACATCTAACGTTATTCCACTAATCCCCTTCTTCAAAAAAACTCAGTGGAATTCCTATGATTGCGGAAAAGGTAAATCCATTCACACCAACTACATCTGTTTTTTCCAGACCAAAACGATATCCTCCTGTAATTCTAAACATCTCAAACACACTGAATCCAACTTCTGGTGCAATTCCGAATGACTCTAATCCATTCCATGTTGCATATTCAACTCTGATTCCATATCCAAGAAAAAAGACCTGTCCCTGATACCCCAGGTATGGAACGATAATTGGATTCGTCTGTCTGTTTCCAAATTTACATCCAACTGCAAATCCTGCAAAGGCTAAACTGGTTTGTCCGTCATTTCTTAAATGATAATAACGCAATCCGGCATCAACAAAACTAGTGTTGCTGCAGTTATATCCTCCACTTAGAAAGAATTCATTGGTGTAATCTGATTTTCGACTTACTGGTCTTGAATAGGAAGAATCACTGGTGGTTTGTGCCCAGCTTTGAACTCCAAGAATCAAACAAACCAATACGAACCAGAACTTACTTGAAGAAGTTATACTGATTTTTAGTGAAATTACTAGTTTATACATTGGTTGAAATCGATTGGTTAGAACGAAGTTACCACTTTTATAGCATTCATTTATGTGATTTCAACTCCAGATGGTCTAAGTTCGTTCAACGCTTTCTATTCAGATAAAGTGTTAATGCAGAAGCACCAGTTAAAATGAAACCAATTACTGTCGGAATAAATCCCTTGAGCATGTGTTTATGTCCTGCAAAATTAAGAATTACCAAACCAACAGCGAGAAGCAAAAGCCCAATTACCAGATTTCTTTTTATCGGATTCATTGTTATTCACTTATTTTGGCTCAAACCCAAATTGAACCGCTTCCAGTAGCACATCCATATTGATATCTTTCAATGCTTTGAACTTGATGCAGTATCCGGTAACAGAAGCTTTACCAAGTCTTTCGCCATAGGTATTTATCAAAATCTTCTTGTCATCAATTCCCATTATGTAAACCGAAATTCCTGTTGTATTGCCACTTAATCCGACCTGATAAAATTCTTTGGTCGAGCCATCGGTATATTTCATCATCTGAGTTCCGTAGCCAATATTTGGATTGGAAACCACTTTGCCTTCAGCATTCTTACCATCCAGAAACCACAATTTTAATTCGGGCTTCAATTCCTGAATTTGACGATGTAGTTCCAACAGATCGGCGCGCTTAGCTTCTGTTTGGGTAGAAATATATTCCTGGATTTGTTGTTCTGTATTCATTGGAGGAAGTCGTTAAATGCTAATCAATTCTTGATTGTACAAATTTCGGTTAAACAAATGTAAAAGTTTGAAGCAGAAACTCAGCCAATAAGGTATGTTATACCCGAAAAGTAATCAACGAGTTAGCGTATACGCTTGTTTACTATTGGAATTTGCCACTTGGTATTCTCACAAATTTGGCAGTCTTCACTCCCAACATTCACCGTTTGCAGATTTCCGCAATAAATGCACACACACTTTTGCTCTTTTTTGATAACCACGGGGTTATTGATTGATTCAGGATAAATGGGCAATCCCTCAACTACATGTTGATCCTCGAAAAAATAAACACTGATTTCTCCTGATGTCTCGATATAGGCTTTTCTGACTTGCCCAAGATGGTCAACGCTTTTTAAACGAAGTTCTGCAAAGAACTTGTCATAAGGTAAACCTATACTCACGTAACTATCATATGCTATTTTCCCATCCTCAATAAGACATGTAGGTTGACCTTCGAGCATTGATTCTATAGTTTTACTTTTCGCCGTAAACCTGGTGATCACTTTATAAAGTAAAATAACAACCACAATTACTGCAATGCCATGAAGGAGAGGTACTTCTTTGTAAAACATAGGATCACCAGTCGCAGAGCCTAAGGCAATCAAAATCGCTAATTCAAATACGGAGAGTTGCTTAACTCCTCTTTTACTGAGAAGCTTCAATGCAATGATGAGAATCAAAAACATAATTCCCGTCCTAAGGGCGATTTCCCCGAGATAACCTATTGGTATATCCTCAGAATAAAAAATGCCTTTCAAGTCGAACATTCCTTGCTTTTTTTAGATTCTGTAAATACAAGATATCACTATTCTTTTATTTACATGTTACACATTTATTCCAGTGAGGACTTACTTTTGCCTCAAATAAATGTGACGAATGTTATTCACTCCTGTGTCTCTTTCGTCAATTTCAAATTGATTGGTATTTCGAATCAATGGTAAGAGTTTCATGAAACCGTAGTTTCTTGGATCAAAATCGGGTTTCTTTTTCAATAGGTAGTTTCCTAAACTTCCAAGGAATGTCCAGCCACCTTCATCTGCCAAATCATTTACACTTTCCGTAAGAAGTTGAATTGTTTCTGCATCCACTTTACTGAGCGGTTCTCCTTTTTTAGGTTTACCAGTTGCTTTTGAAACTTTCTTCGATTCGACGCTTTCAGATTTGAGAATTTCAAGATAAATGAATTTATCACATGCGGAGATAAACGGTTGTGGTGTTTTCTTTTCTCCAAATCCCATCACCATCATTCCGGCCTCTCGTAATCGAGTTGCTAATCTTGTGAAATCGCTATCACTTGAAACAATACAAAAGCCATTTACTTTTCCAGAATATAAAATATCCATGGCATCAATGATCATTGCACTGTCACTGGAATTTTTCCCAGTTGTATATCCGTATTGTTGTATGGGAGTAATGGCATTTTCCAAAAGCACATTCTTCCATCCAGAAGCG
>CAMLET010000277.1 GCA_946479125.1 uncultured Flavobacteriales bacterium | reverse complement strand
ATGCAGTGACACTCAACAGGAGAAGCAACAGAAAAATGTGAAAGAAACAGCTGTTCCAGCTGGTTGTAAAGGTAACGCCTGCAATTTCGCGAAAGTGACGGCTAAGAAAAACTCGGAAGGTCGCATCATATCCATCACCGTGCGAAACCTCAAATCGGAACCTGTCAACGTACAGGTAGAACTTACCAATTTCATGGGTTACTCGCAAAAACCGTGGTCAAGATATTCTCTTGGCGGAAACGAAAGCGAAACGGAGACCATTGATCCTGCGCAAGGTTTTATCGGAGTAGCTGTCAAAAGAGCCAATGTCATTGTGGATTGACGGAACGCGAAAAATCATGATTCTTAAAAATGGAGATGAGAACCATTTCAAAAACGGGCGGTCCTGAAAAGCCTTATGAGTAAGACAATTTCAATATCTACGAACATGAATTTACAAGAAACAAAAACCAAAACATTAGAACTTTTGAGTGCTAATAAGATTGACAATGTTGATTACATCACGGAAGAACTGATCAAAAAGAATGAAACCGCTACAGACGACAGTTTGGATTCGGAAGCATCTCCAGACCAAGTAAACGTAATTGAAGGACACAATATGCGTTACGGAGCGTGGACGGATGCCAACGGTTACACTGTACACGGGTATATCTACGAAAGAGGTTCCACCGTTGTTGGTAGCGGTTGTGGAAACGCAGGTTCAAAACGTTTGCCTTTTAGCGCATGGGATCACGCTTATCTTGGTAAATGCGGTGATGGAAGTGATTTATTGAGATTTACCCGAAAGTAATAACGAATTTCAAAAAAGTGAGCGGTCAAATGGTTGGCTGCTCATTTTTGTTTGACCGTATTTTAACAGCAGAAGCAGCAAAAAGGAGGCTGAAATTAATTTCACTTTCTGTGAATATTAACAAAACCCATGCGGTAAACCGCAGAAAAAAATACCGTATTTATACGCTTGATTTTGTGGTATTGGAATCCGTAGGTTTGGGGGGTTCAAAAAGATCGGATGGTGGTTTAGGTTGGAGAGTCTAGAAATGTTCATAGCATATATACAGCAACAACTGAAAGTCCTATCAGACATCATTGAAAATTAAAATCTTTGGACCAAATATTAATGAAATATATTTATCAACTCTTTTTAGCTTTTAATTCAACTTGGTTAATTGTTGTATTATTTCTTATTAAGGAGGGATACACATTCAATTTTTTAGAAAATTATTCGATTTATTATTCTTGGATAATGTTTATATTGACACCAATAATTCTAACCGCATTGAGCTTTCTAATTGCTCGTAAACTACCGACAGACAAATTAATTAGTACTTCAGTTACTGAAATTGAGTTAGCCAATAACAACTTCTTACCAACATATTTAGGTTATTTTTTTGTTTCATTGGGCATTAATGACATACCCACTCTGATTGTCGTATTTACGATGATTTACGTATTCACATACCTTTCCCAGACACTCTATTTTAATCCTATATTTTTAATTTTTGGGTATCATTTCTATTTTATCAAAACCAATAAAAATGTAAAGATTTTTTTAATCACTAGAAGAAAACTCAAAACACCTGGTGAAGATGGTTTTGAAAAATTAAAAAGAATAAACAATTATACATTTATAGATATCTAATTAATTATGACGAATTACATTTTTGGAAAAGTAAAAAGAAAACAAAAGTTGTTTCGAATCATTGAAACAGATGATGAAGTTTATAACATTGCAGGATTAAATCTAAATGGCATAAATTATGATCCAGCCACACTTATTGAAGATGAAGAAATTTATCAATTAACAAATTTCTCTAGTTCCGGTTATTGTTTCGACTTTCTAAGTGGTGAATTAAATACTGTCGACTATGACCAAATTACCAAAGTAGATTTAAGTAGATTATCGTTTATATGTACAGTTCAGGATGATCTATATTTTTTTCAAATAATAAATTCGAGCTTTTTTATTAGCAAGAAATGGTTTTCCATTGACGAACTTACTTTAGAGACAGACAAACCTATCATAACGATTAATCAGATCTCTGACGCAATTTACAATAAAGCTAATGATACATTATATTTCAAAAAGTTAGCTGCTGCACAGAAAATATTTAAGGGCATGGATCAACTCTATAAGGAAGCTACGGAAGGTGAAACCCAGATTTTTTTACAATCAGATTTTCTTGAAGTTCATCAAGATTTTGGAGTAAACTTAGTTACAATACCGAATAGAAAGAGAATCGCATTAGTAACACAAACTCTAAGTAGACTGTCAGAAGAAGAAAAGTCCGCAATTTATGAATACACAAATGAATATGGACAAGTTACTTTTCAAGATGGTAAGTTTAAAATCGAAAGTGACGATGATCTAAAATTCGTATTATGGGGTATTGAACAAAGATTTTATACCACACATATTGGAGGCGAAAAGAGAGTCGCCAATTCCATAATCAGCATTTAAAATGAAAACTGGAATTGCTAAAAGTGTAGATTCAACAACTTTTGAAACAGATACCAAACAGTATTTACCTTTCGGCCATGATTAATCACCTTACTGAACTTAAGTTAGCCTATGAAAAGATAAAAAACGCAAATAACGAATAATGAGCAAGGAACAAGAAGATTATAAAATGTCTGAAGAAAACTTCAGATTTTTCTACCAAACACAATTTGATAGAATTGACAAACTTGAAACAAAAAGAGAAAATTTTTGCAACTTCGTTTTAACGCTTAGCTCAGCAATAATCGTATTTTCTCTTAGTACAGAGAACCGACTGATTCAGTACGTAAATTTCTTAATTGTATTGATCTGTTTGATTAACCTAACTGCAATTGTTTTTATTGTTAAAACAAGACCGTTCATAAAAATGCATCAGAAGCGTGCGGATTTGGCGAGTCAACATAATGAAGTTTCGTTTAATAATATCAAAGAAACAGTCCCAAAACCCAACAGTGATGGCGATTTGATTAACCGAAGTAATTTATATGTCTATCTTCATTCTGCAATCATTTTGATAATGACTGGAATTATGGCAATGGAAAACCAATGGTTCTGTAACCGTTGAAATCAATAACAACAAATGATTCTAAAAATTGACGAAGCAAAAGAAACACTCAAAATTGAACTTCAAGATTGGCTTAGTTCTATGAAAACACATTTCGAGAATATTCCGATTAATTTAAACGAACAGTTAGTTCTTTTGGAGAATATTAGAGCAAAAAACTACGAGCAACTAAATCAGATACAACACGCTCTAGGTATTATATCAGCAGCAGAAACATTGCAAATCGAATTTCCGCTAATAGACTTGTGGACATGGCATCCGAAACAAACTAGTGACGTCGATTTTGCCGATTTGACTGGTTATGCGAATGAAGAAATAATTCTAAATGCGGAAATAACAACGTCTCTAAAACCCCTAGGAACAATTGATATTCACATGAAAACTACTCTTGAGAGTTTAAACAGAAAAGCCGGAAAAAAGTTCTATTTTGTGAAAAATGAAGTTATGAAGAATCGCGCTCTAACCAAAATTTCAAAAAACGCTTGGTCCATTGAGGCAAGAATTTTAGTGACCGAAAACTCACTTTCCAGTTAATGACTAGAAAATTCAAAATCATATTTTTCGGGATTTTACTCGCTTTTGGTTTGAGTGGAATCATCTACTACGTTTTCAATTACAAAATTCAACCTTCAGATTTGAAAGAAGTACATGGTGTACTTTTAAAAAATCCGAAATTTGGCAAAGTTAAAGGGAGTCGTTATGTAGAATACGAAATTTATGAAACCGAAAAAAGATATCATGCAGACGCAACTGGATTTGGGGCATCATGTTTTAAGGAGGGTGATTCAATTACGTTCCTAATAGCGAATAACAAAAATATCATTGAATACTTAAATGAGAAATCTGGAGTTGTTACCATTTATGGAATTAAGTCTAGAAGAGAAGCACACTTTAATCTTAGTGACATTAACAAAGTCAGAAATGAAAATAAGTACATGCTATTTGTTTTTTGGTTTATTCTCGTTGCAATTTACTTTCATGCTTTTTGGATAAGGAAAAAAAGAAGCGCCTAAATATGGCTGCATAATCCTTCAAAAAACTAACTCAGTAATATCCTCCCGATTTTCACACTAACGAATTAACTTTACTCTTCAATTCGAGATCATGAAACCAATCAACCAATTCATTTTCCTAACTGTTGCAATGTTAATACTTGGTTGCGCTTATGATCGTGCGCTCCTCTATCAGGAGGGCTATGTTCTTGGTGAATCTGATAAACTGCGCATCGATGGCTTTTACGATGATCCAACAATTGATTTAAATAATCCAAATTACAACTCAACCTACGTGCGTTCCATTTTTTTCTACGGAGACGGATCGGTTTTCTTTATGCATCTACCAACCGATACCGCGGATCTCCGTGTAAGATTGAACTATGATAACGATCCTTTGGGTATTTGGGGAAATTACAATGTTTTCGATGACACCATTCGGATCGAAACTATTGAATCATACGGCGGATCACGTCGTGAGGAAAGAAGTACAATGGTTGGCCTGGTTGGAAACGAACAAATCCATTTCATCCAAAAGATCAATCGGAAAGGAAGGATTACACCTCTTGATTACATCATCACTTTTTATCGCTACGACACCAAACCCGATTCTACTAACAATTGGATCAGGACAAATAAGAAAGTTCAATAGATGAGTCATTTCCTTCATCTTTAATTGGTTCTAAAAGTGTTTGGGGTAATATCTGCTTGTTTTCCCCGTTTTTACACTAACGTATTAACTTTACGTTTGAATTTGAGATTATGAAGGCAATTAACTATTTGATTATTCTTGTTTGTGTGACGTTTGCATTGAGCGGCTGCAAGAAAAAATACGCTACTGGCGAGGAGTTCACCTTGAAGTTCAATGAAACGGCGTTGGTGAATATTGCTGGTTATAATATCGAGATCAAGTTTGTGAAGCTTGTGGAGGAATCGCGTTGTCCGCCGAAGGCTGAATGTATTACGGAAGGATCTGTTGCCATAAAAATCCAAACGGAGAAATCTTCTACTTACTCGCTCGGATTGAATTCTACGGTTCCGTCAACGGTGATCTTTGCCGGAAAAACAATCCGATTGCTGGAAGTGACT
>CAMLET010000276.1 GCA_946479125.1 uncultured Flavobacteriales bacterium | reverse complement strand
CACTTCAAACCCCTTACCACGTTCTTATCGATAATGACGCTGTTGAAGATGCGGTTGGAAACCAGTTTGCAGGTATTTCGGATACAACAGAATGGAATTGGAGAATTGAATTGGAGAGTGGTTTAACGGAGTTAGGATCAAACTTGTACTCATGGAATGGAACAGAATTAATTCTTAAAACAGGTGATGTTTCAGGTGAAATCTATGACCTTAACGGAAAACTGATTCAAAAAATAACTTCGGAGAAAACCATTCTTGAACATCTTTCAACTGGTATTTACACTGTTTGGCTTTCACAAAATAACGCACCGATATTCTTTAGAATTTATGTCAATTAATACTGGTATTCTTTTCTTATTTCTTTTATTCAGTGGGGTTTCTGCGCAAGCGCAAGACATCTTTGAAGCTGCCAGAACCGGAAATATAGAACAGATCAAAGCTTTGAGTAAGATTGATAGGGATACGGTGAATGCAAAAAATGCCGGTGGTTTTAATCCATTGATGATTGCATGTTACCGGGGACAAACCGAAGCGGCTAAAGCTCTCGTAAAACTGGGGGCGGAAGTGAATTCGAATTCCGCTGAAGGAACACCATTGTTGGCTGCTGTTTATCAAAACAATACGGAATTGGCGCTTTTTCTGATCAAAAAGAAAGGAACCCTGAATGCGCAAGGTCCGGATGGGAACAGCGCTTTGATGTATGCAGTTATGAATCAGAACATTGAAATCATCACTGCACTGGTCAAAAAAGGGGCGGATAAAACCATCAAAAACCTGGACGGACAAACGGCTTATTCTCTCGCGTTGACCTTAGAGAACAAAAGCATTCCTGACTTGGTAAAAATCAAGTAGATAAGTCATTCTATACCTGAATTGTCAGAGTGGAAATAATTAATAAAATTCATAAAGGCCTCATTGGAGTTGCGATAATTGTAGCATTCATACATTTCTTGTATCTATTCATCAAAGCTTACAGCAAACAACCTTTGATGAGCGATTTAACAGTGGATGAATTCAAACGTGTTTTAAAAGAAAATTTAAATAAAAGCACAAAATCACGGTCATGGGCGTTAAAACCTTTTTTAATTTTCCTGTTATGGACATTTTGTATTGTGATTTATTCAATTATTGTTATCAGAACGGGATTAATCTGGTAAAACAAATCAGCAACAAAATCTATTAATAGAATTCCTGTAAACTCAATAATTACAAGGGTGTTAACATAAATTAACAACCCTTAAACAGCCACCCTCCTTTTCTTTTTCATCTTTGTTGTTCATGCAAAACTAATTATGGATACAGCTCCACTTAGCCCGTCTGATCAACTTCAAGAACTGGCACAAAAAATCGCACTAGAAGCAAAATCCTTTGATGACTTACGATCCGAAATTGGAAAAGTAATTGTTGGTCAGGATAGAATGGTTAGAGCCCTTGTTTTAGCCCTTTTAGCCGACGGTCACGTTCTATTGGAAGGTGTTCCCGGATTAGCAAAAACATTGGCTATTCGAACATTGTCGGATGCTGTAACAGGAGATTTTTCGCGTGTGCAATTCACTCCGGATCTACTTCCGGCAGACGTTACCGGAACATTGATCTATCAGCAAAATTCCGGACAATTCGCTGTAAAAAAAGGACCAATCTTCGCCAACTTTGTATTGGCTGATGAGATAAACCGTGCTCCTGCAAAGGTGCAATCGGCTTTGCTGGAAGCTATGCAGGAACGTCAGGTTACCATTGGAGACGATACACATTTGCTACCAAAACCGTTTTTGGTATTGGCAACACAAAACCCAATTGAACAAGAAGGAACCTATCCACTTCCTGAAGCTCAGGTTGACCGTTTCCTTTTCAAAGTGGTTCTTGGCTATCCTTCAAAACAAGAAGAACAACTGATCCTGAGATCGAATGTTCGCGCTGAAGGTTTATCCAAAGTTTCGGCAGTAATTGATTCAGAAAAGATCTTAAGCGCACGTAAACTGGTAAAATCCATTTACATCGACGAAAAGATTGAACGCTATATCATTTCAATTGTTCACGCTACACGTTTCCCGCAGGAAGCTGGTTTGGCACAATTGACAAAATATATTTCATTCGGAGCATCACCTCGTGCAAGTATCAATCTTGCGCTTGCAGCTAAAGCAAATGCATTCCTTGAAAACAGAGCATTCGTTATTCCGGATGATGTTAGAACTATCGCATCAGATGTTCTTCGTCACAGAATTGGCTTAACATACGAAGCAGAAGCTGATGGTGTGAAAAGTGATCAGATTGTTGACCAATTGCTTCAACGTGTTGAAGTTCCATAACAACTAAAATGGACCACAGCGACATCCTCAAAAAGGTTCGAAAAATTGAACTTAAAATGCGTGGTTTGGCAAAGAACGTTTTCGCCGGACAATACCAAAGCGCGTTTAAAGGAAGAGGAATGTCGTTTAGTGAAGTGCGTGCTTACCAATATGGTGATGAGATCAGAACAATTGACTGGAACGTAACCGCGCGAACAAGAGCTCCTCACGTAAAAGTATTTGAAGAAGAGCGCGATTTGTCCATTTTTTTGGTGATCGACGTTTCTGGTTCCATGTATTTCGGAATGAATGAAAACTCAAAAGTTACCCTGGCTATTGAATTGATGGCAACATTGGGATTCTCAGCAGCTTTCAACGGTGACAAAGTAGGTGCTGTTTTCGTTTCAGATCAGGTAGAAGATTATATTCCGCCGAAAAAAGGAGTAGAACACGTGCACACAATCGTTCGACGTTTGCTAAAACTGGAACCGAAAGGCAAGAAAACCGATCTTTCAGCAGGAATTCGATTGCTATTGAATCTGCATAAACAAAGAAGTATATGCTTTCTTTTAAGTGATTTTCCCGATCCGTCAACCTTACAAACAAGCTTGCAGCAGATTCGTAAAAAACATGACGTCATTGGAATTCAGCTTTCAGATCCGGGAGAAATTAACGTTCCAAGCGTTGGATTCGTTCGCTTGTACAATACAGAAACACAATCTACTTCTTGGCTCGACACTTCATCAAGAGGTGCGAGAGAAAACATTCAGGAATTTCATAAAAAGAAACTTGCTCAGGTTTCAGAATTGTTCAAGTCGGTGCAGTTAGACCTTCTTCTTCTCAGTACAGAGCAAGATTACTATCATGAACTGGTAAATCTCTTCAGAAAAAGAAAGTGAGGTTTTTACTTGTCATATTCACTTTTGTGGCCTTTACTGCCAGCGCACAAAAAGCAAGAGCTTTCTGGGAAAAAGATTCTGTTTTGGTTGGTGAACCTGCCGTTTTACGAATCGTAATTTCCGGTAGTAGAGAAGAAATTAAATGGGTTAAACTGGTTTCCAGTGATAAGATAAATATTCGTCAAACCGATGAAACCCTTTATCGTCCCGATGGGGAAATTGAAGTTACAGGAACTTCAAAGAAATACGACCGAAAAAAACACCAAACAGAAATCATTTGTAATGTTCTTGTTTGGGATACGGCCAATTTCAAACTACCCAACCAACTTTTAGACTTTTATTCAAAGAACTGGAAGTCGAAAGACACTTCGATATCGGTTGACATTCCTGAGCTAAGTGTTACGTTCAAGAAGAAAATTGTGGACACAAACATTTCTGAAATTAAGGTCGAAGAAATGTCAAATCCAATGGCGTGGCTTAGAACTTACGGTATTTCCATTGCGCTTTTAATCATATTGCTTATTACCCTTATTCTTTGGAATAAACGGAACAGAACACGCTTGAACAATTCTGAAACACTCAAAACGAAAACCCTGCAAAAGCTTCATGCGCTTGAAAAGAAAGCACTTTGGGAAAACGGACAAATTGAGAAGCATTACGTTGAATTCAGTCGAATTTTAAAGGAATTTCTAACGCAGAAATACAAAATGAACTTTAAAGGGAAAACAACCACGTTGACTGAACAACAGTTGAAATCCCTGGAAGTAGAAACACATATTATCAAAAGAGTTAAAAATTTATTGCTGGCTTCAGATTTTTCAAAGTTTGGAAAGAACATTCCTATTGCGGATACGGTTCTTCTGAATATGAAACAGCTGGAAGAACTGATTATTGAACTTAGTCCATTAGACATACCAAAACAATGAGTGCGTTCGACATAGATTTTTGGAATTATTCCTACTACGCGCCCAACATGTTATACTTGTTGATTGGAGTTCCCGTGCTCATTTTTCTTTGGGATTATTTGCACCGTAAAGACATTGGACATCTGAAATTCACAGGTTCGGATACAGAACAATTAAGTATTAAAGGTGGAAATGTTGTTGTTTTCAGATGGATCATTGCCGTATTGTATGGTTTAGGATTGTTATGCTTTGTTTCACTTACAGCTAAGCCATATCATCCGGAATTCGATCCTCCAAAAATTGATTACAAAAACGGAATCGACATCATTCTTGCAATTGATGCATCTGGTTCTATGCTCGCAGAAGACTTACTTCCCAATCGTTTGGAAGCAACAAAAAAAGTTGCAAAGGAATTTGTGGACTCCAGAAAAGGCGACAGAGTTGGTTTAGTGGTTTTTGAAGGTGAAGCTTATTCTGCTTGTCCTGCAACTATTGATTATGAAGCTTTAAAACAACAAATCACAGACATTCAACCCGACAGAGTTGCACCCGGAACAGCAATTGGAATGGGATTGGGAGTTGCAGTTACGCGCTTGAGAAGTGATAGCTTGAAATCCAAAGTAATCATTCTTCTTACCGATGGAATGAATAACTCGGGAACAATTGAACCAATGGAAGCGGCACAACTGGCTAAAAACAAGGGTTGTAGAGTTTATACTATTGGAGCAGGATCAAATTCATCAGGACCATTCGGTCAATACATGGACGTAGAAATTGATGAAGTGACTTTAAAAGCAATTGCCGACAGAACAGGAGGAAAATATTTTAGAGCTACTGATACAGAAAGTTTAGGCGAGGTTTATAAGGAAATTGATCAACTGGAAAAAAGAAAAATTGAAACGGATTATATGGGAGCTCAGCCGCCATTAACTCTTTTTCCATTCTTTTTCTGGGGAATTCTATTTTCCATAGCAGCCTGGAGTATTCAACATTGGAAATTTAAACTTGATGATTAATACGAAGTCTACATATCATCAAATTCTAATTATCACAGGTATTACCGAAGTTTTACTTTGGTCA
>CAMLET010000275.1 GCA_946479125.1 uncultured Flavobacteriales bacterium | reverse complement strand
TCTTCCGATCAATTGCTCGGCAACATAAGTACTTCCTTCCTGTTCGCCTTCGTACACCAATTCCATTTTACCGGTTAAGGCTGGAATCAATCCTTCGAAATCGCTTAAACGCACACTGGTTTGTTTTTGCTTGTGTTTCAACGTGCGCAATTCGGCCGTACTGATCAAATTTTCAAAAGCAGTAATGCTCATACGTGCACTCACACCGCTTTTTTCGTCAATATACGGACTGTTGCGTGCTTCGAATCCAATTTGTTCGATAATATCACGTGCCAATCCGGGAACGTAAATGCGCTGTTGCTGCTCTGGTGTTAAAGCGGCTTCCTGTTCGGTGATGGTGCGCGCAATACCGATATTTTCAGGATAATGCGTTAAGATCTGAGAACCAATACGGTCTTTTAAAGGAGTAACAATACTTCCGCGATTGGTGTAATCCTCCGGGTTAGCTGTAAACACAAATTGGATGTCTAACGGAAAGCGCAATTTGAACCCGCGAATTTGTATGTCGCCTTCCTGCAAAATATTGAAAAGAGCTACCTGAATACGTGCTTGTAAATCAGGTAATTCGTTGATGACAAAAATACAGCGATTGGAACGAGGAATCATTCCAAAGTGAATCACTCTTTCGTCGGCGTAGGAAAGCTTCATATTGGCTGCCTTAATCGGATCTACATCGCCAATAATATCCGCAATGGTAACATCCGGTGTTGCCAGCTTTTCACTGAATCGATCTGAACGATGTACCCATTGTATAGGTGTTTTGTCTCCGAGCTCTTCGATTAAATCATGGGCAAACCGCGAAAGTGGTGCTAACGGATCATCATTGACTTCAGAACCGGCAACGATGGGCATGTATTCATCCAGCAAGCCAACCATCAGGCGCGCTAAACGCGTTTTAGCCTGTCCGCGCAAACCTAATAAATTGATGTTGTGCTTTGATAAAATGGCGCGCTCTAATTCAGGAATGACAGTGGTTTCGTAACCATGGATTCCCTGAAAAGGTTTTTCCCCATTTTCGATAGCGCGAATCAAATTTGAGCGTAATTCATCTTTGATTGATTTTGATTGGTATCCGGATTTTTTTAAATCTCCCAGTGTTTGTATCTTATTCATTGTCTTTATTTTATCCGCGAATGCGTTTGATTCTATTGGCTTTGTAATCTTCAAATATCATTTGTCCCAACCCCTCTATTCCGGTGTAAAAAGCTTTTCCCTGATTGGCGGCAGTAAACAATTGTATAAACTGACGTAAATACGGATCTTGCGCAATCATAAAGGTTGTAATCGGAATGTGGAGTTTGCGTGCTTGTTGCGCCTGACTGTAACATTGGTCCACAATGTACTGATCTAAACCATTGCTGTTCATGTAATACGAACCATCCGGCTCAATAACACAACTGGGTTTACCATCGGTAATCATGAAAATTTGTTTGTTCGTGTTTCGTTTTCTGCGCAAAATATCCATGGCTAGTTGCAGCCCTGCAACTGTATTTGTGTGGTATGGGCCAACATTCAAAAAAGGAACTTCCTTGAGGTCGATTGACCAGGAATCGTTTCCAAAAACAATAATGTCTAAGGTATCTTTGGGATAGCGTGTTTTGATCAATTCAGCCAGTGCCATTGCTACTTTTTTGGCTGGTGTGATGCGGTCTTCGCCGTACAAAATCATACTGTGGCTGATATCAATCATCAAAACAGTACTCATTTGCGCTTTGAAAAAGGATTCTTCCACCATTAAGTCGCGTTCGTGCAATTGAAATTCAGCAGCACCATTGTTGATTTGTGCGTTGCGAATACTTTCGGTCATGGAAATGCGATCGAGGTTGTCGCCAAATTCGAAATTTCGAAATTCACCACTTAATTCATCACCTTGTCCTGCAAATTTCGTTCGGTGATTGCCACTTCCTGATTTTTGAAGATTTCCAAACAATTGTTCCAATGCGTGTTTTCGAATGGCTTGTTCTGTTTTGGCTGTAATCTCCATACCGCCTTCTCCGTTTATACCATTTTTATCACGGATATAATTTTTCTTTTTCAGGTCTTCTACAAAATCATCCATAGTATATTCCGGAGTGGTGAGTTTGTATTCTTCATCCACGATCCGCATCCAGTTAATGGCTTCATCAAAATCACCAGAAGTATGAATAATGATTTCCTTGAACAAATCGAGAAGTCGGTCAAAAACAGTAGTTTCCGGTGCCTGATACGGGGAGAAGACAATGCCTTTTTTCATGCATTAAATCTATCAAGTAAAAAGCAGATTTGTGCAAGGAAACTGTTAAAATAAAGTAATTGTTTCCATGGTAATTAAATTCAGTACACGAACGGATTGAAAAAGAACATTGTAAAGCAGTTGCCAAAAATCCTGGGAAGCTACAACGCAACTATTGAGCGTCCGTAGGATCGTCCCTCCGCGCCCTCTGCGAAAAATCTATCGCTTCTATATTACCCAGTGAGTGGACTCTTTCAAAAAAAATCATAAAAATATATTTACCATGGTAACTAATTAAAATAAATTTCTACCTTTGTCATGTAGCACGCTCAAATGCACTACAAATAATATGAAAACAATATTCTATCCAGAGAACGAAAGAGGGCACGCAAACCACGGTTGGCTTGATGCTCATCACACATTTAGTTTCGCTTCCTGGTACAATCCTGAAAAAATGAACTTTGGTGTTCTTCGCGTTTTGAACGACGATAAGATTGCCGGGGGAATGGGATTTGGTCAGCATCCGCACGATAACATGGAAATCATTACTATTCCATTGAGTGGTTCAATTCGTCACCAGGACACAATGGGAAATCAAGCCATTGTAAAAGCAGGTGAAATTCAGGTAATGAGCGCCGGAACAGGAATTCAGCATTCGGAAACCAATCCAAGTAACGATGAATTGACTTTATTCCAGATCTGGTTGTTTCCAGACAAAAGAGGTCACGAACCTCGTTACGATCAACGTCCGTTGGATGAGACAAAAATGAACAATCAATTTGCTCAGATCCTTTCTCCAAATGCCGAAGACGATAACGTTTGGATTCACCAAAATGCATGGTTCAACATGGGAAAATTCTCAGAAGATAAACAAGTTGAATACAAATTGAATGATCCCTCTAATGGTTTATTCATTATGCAGGTGGAAGGTGAAAGCGCTGTAGCTGGTCAAACATTAAAGAGAAGAGACGCAATTGGAATCGTTGAAAGCGATACCGTTGCTCTTGATATAAAAAAGGGTTCTACCCTATTACTAATGGAAGTTCCATTGGACATTAATTATTAAAACATCGGCATCTCGACTCCGCTCGATGACCTTAGAAAATACTAAAGGTTGTTGAGATGGTGACTGAGTCCGCCGCGGCGGAAAGGCACAATTTAAACTATGTAAAATGGCAAATGCAATGCAGTGGCGATACGCCGCAAAAAGATACGATAGCACAAAGAAGTTATCTGAAGAACAAGTAAACGCTGTACTTGACGCAATTAATCACGCACCAACAGCTTACGGTTTACAACCGTATCAAGTGGTTAGAGTTCGTTCTGAAGAAGTTAGAGCGCAATTGAGTCCGGCTTCTTATGGTCAACCACAAATTACCGAAGCAGCAGAATTATTGGTATTCGTTGTTCCGAAAAAACTGGATTCAGAACATGTAGAATCATACATGAACCGAATTTCAGAAGTTCGTAATGTGGAAAGAGAAAATCTTAACGGTTTCGCGGATTACATTAACGGTACAATCTCAACAATGAACGAAGACCAAACCATTAGCTGGAACGCAAAACAAGCATACATTGGTTTAGGATTCGGTTTGGCAGAAGCAGCAATTCAACGAATCGACAGTTCGCCGATGGAAGGATTTAATCCGCAAGCAGTGAACGAAGTTTTGGGTTTAACAGATAAAACAGCTGTTGTTATGTTGGCATTAGGATATCGTTCCGAAGAAGACGCAACGCAACACAACAAGAAGGTTAGAAAAGCACTTTCAGATCTTGTAATAATAAAATAAAAGGTAAGGGCGTCCGCCTTGGGCGGATCGCCCCGACCAATAGATAATCTAAAAACACGAGTTATGAGCACAACAAAATGGGTAATTGACCCAACACACAGTGAAGTAGGTTTCAGCGTAAAACACATGATGTTTACGAAAGTGAATGGAACTTTTGATGATGTTGAAGCTTCTATTGAAGCCGATTCAGATTCAATGAACAATGCAAAGATTAACGCTACAATTCAGGCTGCGTCTATCAATACACGTAACGAACAACGTGATGGACACTTGAAAAGCGCAGATTTCTTCGACGTAGAGAATCATCCTGTAATTACATTCAACGCAACAGCGAACGAATTTAAAACAGGAAAGATCACAGGTGATTTCACCATGCACGGTGTAACAAAACCAATTGAATTGAACGTTGAATTCCACGGAACTGGGAAAGATCCTTGGGGTAATGAAAAAGCAGCTTTCAGTTTTGAGTCAACAATCAATCGTAAAGACTTCGGTTTAGGATGGAACGCAGCTTTGGAAACAGGCGGTGTTTTGGTGAGCGAAGACGTGAAATTACGTGGTGATTTACAATTGGTAAAAGCGTAATTTTTCATACATAACTTTAACATTTATAAAAGCGGATTCCGATTTAGGTTCCGCTTTTTCTTTGTCTTTCGAAATCCAAGATCAAATTTCATACGTAACTGAGATTCCTCAGTTTTCATTTTCACAATTAGTGATAAAGGTAGTTTAGCGTGAGGAAATTGTTAGTTACATGATAGTGTTAGGTAGTAGAAACGAGTTCTCTGTAGCGGGGAACTCGTTTTTTTTTCAATAAATAATTTGCAATTTCAGAGCATGAGACTTTCTTACCTCTTTTCTTTCTTGATGGTATTTTCAATTTTCGTTTCGCTAAATGCGCAAGACGAGAATACCGAAATCCATCTAACTCCCGGTTCATTCGAAAAAATACAAACTGTACTTTCCGCCAAATTCCAGAATTATTATGTGATTGACACCATTGCTGGCGAACTCAATATGGATGATGAATTGGACTGTGTAGCTCTTTTGGAAAAAATTGTGAGTGAAGCAGAATATGAAGAAAATGAATTTGCAATCGACAGAATTGTTGTATTCCTCATTCAAAAAGATGGTCAATACAAGATTGTTGCAAACAACCCCAATATCATAGAATGTACA
>CAMLET010000274.1 GCA_946479125.1 uncultured Flavobacteriales bacterium | reverse complement strand
TTTCTGCCAACCACACGTTTGTCTCCGATTTAGGATTCTATCTTGTTGGTCCGGCTGGTTGCGGAAGTCCTGTTGTTGCTGTGATGCCGCATCCTCAATTGATCAATGGTTCAAATGGGTGTTGTTGTAACGGTGGAAATAATGTATCTAATCTTTGTTTTACGACCAATCCTGTTGGAAATATCAATCCTTGTTCGGCAAGTGTTCCGCTTACTGGAACATTCTCTGGTTATTCTTCAAGTTACGGTGATAACGTAACGATCAACTGGTCGTCTTTGTATGGTTGTAACGCTGCTGAGGGTGGTTGGAAAGTGCAGATCTACGACTGTATTGGTGCTGATATTGGTTCTTTGACCAATGCAACGGTTACATTCTCGAATTTGGCATCATTGTGTGGTTCTCCAACCTCTATTTCTTACGGTTCCGGAGCAATTAGCTCTCCAATTAACGATAACTCTTGTTCAGCGGGAACGGCATCTATTTTTCAGGTTCCGGTTTCCAATTTGTTGAACACGCCAATAACGATTAATGCAACTACAACACTTCAGTGGACAAGTCCAACTGCCGGAATTACGAATGGAACTACCGCTAATGCAAGTTCTGCTGGTTTACCTGATGGCGTTACCAATTTTACGTTGACTGCAACTACGGTTTATGCAGATGCGAACTGTCAGAATTCTGCGAATACAAGTGTGAATGTTGCTATGCCGGTTGTTGATGCTGGTCTTGATCAAACGGCTTGTGACGGTGAAGCAGTGACTTTGTCAGGAAGCGGTGCTCAAAGTTATTCTTGGGATAACGGAGTTTCTAATGGTGTAGCGTTTACGCCAAGCGGAACAACAACTTACACGGTTACTGGAACAGCTGCTAACGGATGTACTGATACGGACCAGGTAACTGTAAACGTTTCAACTTCTCCTATTATCGGTGCAGGTTCAGATCAATCTGTTTGTCCGGGAACAAGTGTTACTTTAACGGGTACGGGAGGTGTAAGTTATTCATGGGATAATGGCGTAACAAATGGAACTCCGTTTACTCCTGGTGCTACAACAATATACACGGTTACAGGAACAGATGCCGCTGGTTGCGACAATACTGATCAGGTTACAGTTACGGTTTATAATTTACCGAATGTTGATGCTGGTAATCCACAAGCTGTTTGTGCTGGTGCAACCGTTATTTTAAATGGTTCCGGTGCTGCTTCTTATGTTTGGAATAATGGTGTGACAAATGGTGTAAGCTTTACTCCTGCAAATACAACAACGTATACTGTCACTGGAACAGATATAAATGGTTGTCAGAATACGGACCAGGTGGTTGTAACGGTAAATGCGCTTCCGAATGTTTCTGCAGGAAACGATCAAAGTGTTTGTATCGGTGGATCAGTAACTGTTTCCGGTTCTGGAGCGACTTCTTATGTTTGGAACAATGGAGTTACAAATGCAACTCCTTTTAGTCCGGCTTCAACTACAACTTATACGGTTACCGGAACAGATGGAAATGGTTGTATTGATACGGATCAAATGACTGTAACTGTGAATCCGCTGCCGATTGTAAGTGCTGGTGCGGATCAAAACATTTGTTTAGGATCGACGGTAACTTTAGTGGGTTCCGGAGCAACAAGTTATGCATGGACAAATGGTGTAACGAATAATACCGCATTTAGTCCGGGATTGGGTAGTGTAACTTACACGGTTACAGGAACTGATGCGAACGGATGTACAAATACAGATCAGGTAACTGTGAACGTAGTTCCGGTTCCTGTTTCAGACATCAATTCTACAAGTGTACTTTCAGGTTATCCTGGATTGGTAGTAACATTTACGAATGCAAGTCAGTTTGCTACAAGCTATGATCTTGATTTCGACAATGGTCAAACTGCAACTTCTACAGATTTGAATGAAACGTATAATATGACATTCAATTTGCCGGGAACATATACAGTTGAGCTTACAGCTTCGAATGGTTTATGTGATGATGTTTCAAATATTCAGGTAATTGTAATTCCGTTCGAACCATTGGTCATTCACCTTCCAAATGTGTTTACGCCTGACGGAGATGGAACGAATGATGGCTTTTACATCGATGTAGAGAATGGAGTTTCCATTGAGGTGATTATTGTGAATCGTTGGCAAAATGAAATGTTCAAAATCACAGATTTCAATACGAAATGGGATGGAACAGTTGGTGGTTCTGATGCTTCAGAAGGAACTTACTTCTACACTTATAGCATTACTGGGAAGGATGGAACGACACAAACCGGACATCAATTTGTGGAATTAATGAGAAAAAAGTAAATCTTTTAGACAAATAGAGGAAGGGAATTCGCCACGGTGGATTCCCTTTTTTAGTTACTTTTGGAAGATGAGAATATTACATGGCATTCCTGAAGGAACAACGTTTAATGCACCGGTTTTGACGCTTGGTACGTTTGATGGTGTTCATGTTGGGCATCAGGCGATTATTGCAAATTTAGTTGCAGAGGCGCACGCCATGGGAAAGGAATCTGTTCTGTTTACTTTTCATCCGCATCCAAGAATGGTCATTTATCCGGATTCTCATTCCGTACGATTGATAGATTCTGTTGAAGAGAAGTTAGAGAAACTGGAAGCTCTTGGTTTAGATACAGTGATCCTTTTTCCATTTACGAAGGAATTCTCTCGACTAAGCGCTATGGAATTTGTTCGTGATGTTTTGGTGAAGCAAATCGGAATCTCTGAAATGCGAGTAGGTTATGATCATCATTTCGGGAAAAACAGAGAAGGCTCTTTTTCTGAGCTGGTTGAATTGGGCGAACTTTACGGTTTTGCTGTAGAAGAGATCAAAGCCATTCAGGTAGGTGAGGTTTCAGTAAGCTCCACTAAAATTAGAAATGCTGTGCTTGAAGGAGATGTTCAACTGGCAGCTCAATTTTTAGGAACAACATTCAAGATTACCGGAGAAGTTGTTCATGGCAAAAAGTTGGGTAGAACAATCGGTTTTCCAACTGCAAATATTGATGTAGACCTTACAACTAAGATTCTTCCGAAAATTGGAGTGTATTCGGTAATTGTTTGGCATGAAAATAGTCGATACCACGGCGTGATGAACATTGGGGTGAAGCCAACAGTTTCCGGAACGAATGAATTGACGGTAGAAGTGTTCATTTTTGATTTCGATGCTGAAATTTATGGTGACGCTTTACGTTTAGAATGTATAGAAAGATTGCGTGACGAACAAAAATTCGACTCGCTGGATAGTTTAAAACTTCAATTGAACAAAGATGTTGAAATGGCTAAGCATAGTTTGCTTCATTATTCTAAGTAATAATTCTGCAGACGCACAAAACGATTCTTTAAAAATACTCACTTGGGAAAAAGCCTTGAATGCAAATCCGGATACGGTTTTCGCAATTGACGCTTCTCATTTGAAGTGGGAATCAATTCCTCAGGAATTGTACAAATTCAAAAATTTGAGATACCTGAATTTGAGTAGAAACAAACTGACAGTTTTTCCTACGGAAATTAGAGAGTTTAAAAATCTCCGCTGGTTAAGTGTGGAACGAAACAAGATCAACGATGGTTTTGGAAACGTTTTAACATTAACGAATCTCAAGTATTTGGATATTGGAAAGAATGAGATTCCTGCAATTCCATCGACAATCGGAAATTTGAAAGATTTGGAGGTTTTTATTTTGTGGAGTAACCCAATAGAAGAATTGCCAATGGAATTAATGCAATGTGCTCATTTAAAAGCGGTAGATATGCGTTCAATTCTTACAAATATTGCTTTTCAGACAAGTTGGGCAGAGAGAATGCCGAAGGTAAATTGGCAATTTGATCCACCTTGTCATTGTGCTGAATAAATTTTTTTAAAAAAGTTCAAAAGATTTTCCAACCATTCAATTCTTGCTGCATTATATAGTTGTCAAGAATGTCAGAGTTCTCTCTGATTGGTTTGGTAAATTGGGTTTTTAGGTTTGGAAAAGGATGTATTTTGGATTACATCCTTTTTCATTTTTATATACTTCAAGATCAATAACCCAATTCCACCTCAATAATCTCTCTCCAGAAATTTTCAATTGATGTTCCTTCTTCTGCCAGCATTTGTGGAACCAAACTAGCAGCGCTGAATCCCGGAGTTGTATTTACTTCAATTACATGCGGAACATCATCTACAACCATAAAGTCGATTCGGGAAATAGATTTCAGTTGTAGAAGTTCATAACAGTATTTTGCCGTTTCCCAAACCTTGTCTCTGATTTCGTTTGAAACGCGAGCCGGAGTAATTTCCTGTGACTGACCCAAATATTTCGCTTCGTAATCAAAGAAATCATTTTCAGTGGCAATCTCAGTTAATGGAAGCGCATGAGCACCTGTTGTTTTTCTGTAAACACCACAAGTAACTTCAGTTCCTTTTAAAAACGATTCTATAACGATGGTTTTTCCTTCTACAAATGCTTTGTCTAAAGCCGAGCTAAGATCTTCTGCTTTACTCACCTTTGAAATCCCGAAGCTTGAACCAGAATCTGAAGGCTTTACAAAACATGGCAGCCCCAGCTCGTTAATAATCTTTTCGTTGGTGAACTCATTTCTCGATCGAAGAAAAAGCGATTTCGCAACTGGAATTCCAAAATTCGAAAGAAACTGATTGCAATACCATTTGTCGAAAGACAACTCTGAAGCTAATGCTGAAGAGTTCAAATACGGAATTCCTTTCATGTCGAGATAAGCCTGAATTTTACCGTTCTCGCCCGGATTTCCATGAACGTAAATCAAACCGGCATCAATCTTTACTTCTTTTCCGTCTTTCGTGTATGTTGCGGTGTCCAGCGAGAAAACATATTCCTGATCGTTTTCAACTGCTTTCCAGCCATCACGTTTAACTACAATTTGTACAATGGAATGCTCCTTTGGAAAATTCGTCTTAATGGTATTGGCGCTAAGCATCGAGATATCAAATTCCGATGAGAATCCGCCGCAGAAAAGTCCAAAGTGAGCCATAATTTCTTTTTCTGTAAAATTAGAGTCTTCAATTCATTTCCTTTTTACTTCTTAACAAAAACTATTAATAATGTTGTGTTGATACTTTTTAACACTCGCAGAGCGCTGTAAATCGTTCCGTCCTAACATTCTTTATATATTTGCTTCACTTATACTGTTCCATGGATTTTTTACGCAAGCTTAGAGCTTTTGTTTGGAGTAAACATTTTTTA
>CAMLET010000273.1 GCA_946479125.1 uncultured Flavobacteriales bacterium | reverse complement strand
ATTCTGAACATGAGAAACAGGTGAACAACATTACCAAGAAAAATTTTATTCGTTTGTAATTATTGTATACTAATGATCTGAATTCCATGCTAAGAACGTATTTCAACAATCAGTTGATGGGGAAATACAATGAAGGTGTTGCTTGTTTTTCTAAAGATCACAACCTAATGTTCTTTAGTGGAAATGATGTCACGGAAGCTGAGAAGAATCAGAAAATCAACGTTCAATTGTACTTTGTAAAACGCGATTCTCTTGGAAACTGGGGTTCACCAATGCCATTTCCATATAACGACCGTCGTTTTTCTTTTGGTCATCCCTATTTAAGCGAAGATGGAAAGACATTGTTCTTTTCTTCGAATAAAGAAGGTTCACTTGGTGGATCAGACATCTGGAAGTGTACAATGAATGCTGATAATTCTTGGTCTGAACCAATGAACTTAGGTAATCACGTAAACACGGAAAGCAACGAGTTTTATCCTTTCTTCATTTCCAAAACCAACAGTTTGTTCTTTGCTTCTGAAGGACGTGGTGGATTAGGAGGATTGGATGTGTTCGTTATCGAAATGAAGAACAACAACTTCGATTTTGCACAAAATTTAGGGGCACCGTTGAATTCTTCTTTTGATGATTTCAGCTTTGTTTCTAATGACGATTGTTCTGAAGGTTATTTTGCTTCAAACCGTCAGGGTGGAAAAGGTGGCGATGATGTTTATCGTTTCGCGATTACGCACAACTGGGAAATTCCGAAATCGTACCGCACAATTGGTGGAAGAGTAACTGATGAAAACGGAAATGCAATTGCAAATGCGGTCATTTATATTCACGACACGAAAGATTCTTTGATGAGCAATGTAGTGTCTGACGATAGAGGCTATTACGAAACGAAATTCGAGCACGCTGAAGAAGATTCTATTCAAGCGAAATCTATTTTTGGGGTACTGCAGAAATCCATTGTTTTTGAAACAGATTCAACGTATGCCGAGTATAATTTCATCTTCAAAGTTCCGAAGAAACTGAAAGATCTTTCGGATTATAAACGCAAAGGAAATTCGGTTTATTTCCACACATCAAAGTGGGATTTAACAACCAACGGAAAACTCACACTGGATTATTATGCAAAAGCTTTGTTGGGTGATTCTACACTCAAAATAGAAGTAAACTCATTTGCTGATAAACGTTCAACTCCTGAACTCAATACTTATTTAAGTAAAATGAGAATGGAATCAGCCATCAATTACCTTGTTTCAAAAGGTGTTCCTGTAAACCGAATTAACGGTAACTATTACGGAGCAACAACTGAAGGTGTTGACTTGAACGATCAGAAATGTGAGTGTACAGAAGAGAAATTGGAACTTTGCCGCAGGGCAGACATAAAGTTATTGAGACAGTAGCTTTCAATAATGTTGGGAAGAAAACGCTTCGTGTATTTAGTTATACGAGGCGTTTTTGATTTTGGATAAGTTCCCAAAAATTCAACCGAGAGCTTCCCACAGATGCGCAGATGAAGGCGAGCCTACCGGTCTCGCTTAATGGTGACTGGCGGTCATCGAGCGGAGCCGAGATGTAAGCGCCTCCAATATCTGTGCATCTGTGGGATATTAACGTACTTGCTTTTGGAAAATAGGATTCTAAGAAGCCAATCATTTTCAGGAAGTCCCAAATCAAACGATTCTTATTTTTACCAAAACACTTTCCATGCGTTGGCTTCCTATTCTTCTTTTAACTTCTCTTTCTTACGGTCAGAAATCCGACACCATTTCAGGGTTTGAGTCAAAAATTGCAGGTGAAGAAATTAATTATTATTCGCCTTACGACCGTTTTGCAAAAGTGGCACTCCTAACACGTTGCAATGGAAATTCTGCCGTTGAATGGAATGCACCAAAGTACAATGGTAAACGTAAACTCGTCACTTATGAATTGCTGGTCGGACATTCAACTGGAACAAGTTCAGGAAGCCGGAATTTCACCATTTCGCTGAACAACGCTGAACTGTTTACGTTGACTACTCAACCCAAAGAGAAAGGAAGTTACGTTTATCTCACTGAGAAAAATGGAAAGTCCTTTGCTCAATTCGTATGGATGGAATTCGATGCTAACAATGACGGTTTTGGGAGATTGTACATTACCGTTCCGGCAAGTTTAGTGAAAGAGAATGCCTCGTTTTCGATAACCGGGAACGATGAGGGTTCCAGAGATTGGCTCATGGTATTTATGTACCAACGAAGTTTCAAGATTGAGGCCGAATCAACACAGCTGGTCACACGAAAAGAGAATAAACGTCAGCTGAATTTATACATTGATCAACCGCTTTCAAAATCAACAGTTTTGCATGTTTCATCAAAACAATTCGACACCACTTTTCAGGTGAAACCGGGTTACAACAAATTGAGTTTACCCGTTTATTTACCAGACTTCACTGGCGTTGATGAAATAAACTGTTCGTTGCAAGGAACGAAAATGACCAGTAAAGTTCAGCTTGAAATTGAGCCCTTGAAATCATACGAATTTCACATCATTCACCATTCGCATAACGACATTGGCTATTCGCATTTGCAAACCGAAGTTGCCGAAATTCAAACGCAAAATATCCGGTCGGCGATGCAATGGATTCGAAACGCAAAAACGGGTCAGAATCCCATTTGGCATATTGAATCGCTTTGGGCAGTGGAGAACTTTTTGAATGAAGCCGCTGTCGATGAAAAAGAGAATTTCTTCCAACTTATAAAAAGTGGAAATATCGTTTTGTCGGCCAATTATGCCAACATTCTCACCGGAATTGCTCGCCCAGAAGAGTTGAATTGGATGGTGGAGTATGCTAAGCAATTGGAAAGGGATTACAACATCCAAATTCAAAATGCAATGATTACAGATATTCCCGGAATTACTGGTGCAGCGTTGAATGCTTACGTTCAAAACGAGATTCCGTATTTGTCGCTTGGACCAAATTATGTGGAAGCATTTGCAGATCATGGTGATAGAGTAGGTGGTGTGATCAACGAACAAGGAGATAAGGCATTTTACTGGAAATTTACCCCCGATTCTGAAAAGAAGGTGTTGGTTTGGACTGCTGGAAAAGGTTATTCCTACTTCCACAATGTTGCCGACAAACAGAAACAGGAACGTTGGGAACAGAAAATTTCGGATTACTGTATCGAGCTGGACAATGAAAACTATCCTTACGACATTGTTCAACTTCGTTATACCAAGAAAAGCGATAATGGTCCGGTAGATACAAACATCTGCAATTTCATTGATTCCTGGAATGCAACATACAGCACTCCAAAATTGGTGTTGAGTTCGGTGAATACGTTGTTCAATGAATTTGAAAAACGATATGGTTCTTCCATTCCTATTGAGACTGGTGAAATTTCGCCGTATTGGGAAGATGGCGCTTATTCAACCGTACAGGAAGAAATTCTGAATCGGGTACTTTCCATGAAAACCGCAACTTTGGAAGTGAAAGCGAGGAAAGAGGGAACATTCCTTGCTCACGAAAAGGAATTCAGATCAATTCACCGCAACATTTTGCTTTTCAGCGAACACACCTGGGGTTCCTGGTGCAGTATTTCAGATCCCGAATCCTTCTTTACAACCGAACAATGGCGAATCAAAAAGAGTTTTGTGGATTCAGCAAATGCGCAATATGACCGACTTGAAAAATTAATCGGAACAGTGGAAGAATTGAAAATCCCTAATGGTCAGTTGTACATTGATAATTTTGAAGTTGATGACTTTACTGGTGGATTGTCTAAGTTGATGAGTTTCGGAAGGAATATGTTAACCGAGGAAACTACTCAAAAAACGTTTGGACCAATTTACGCATTGGGTATTGATCAGCAACTCGTGAGCAAAGGAAAACTGGTGTCTGTTGATCCAGTTCGAACGACTCCATATGTAAAGGAAGTGCTTGTTCGCATGGTTTTCGTTGATGACCTAGACATAGAAATTCTTTACAAATTAGATAGAAAAACAAAATTGCTCCATGTAATCTATAAAGTAGATAAGGAGTTTGTAACCGATAAAGAATCGATGCACATTGCTTTACCATTCTTTGGAGATACGAAAGACATACTTTACGGTGCATCTTCCAATCTTCAATCATTGAAGGAAGATCAAATGGCAGGTTCCAATCATGACTTTATTTGTACGGATAAAGAACTTCTTGTGAAAACTGCAGGGCCCACTTTTCATCTTTATTCTCCGCAAATCAACCTTTTTGAAGTGGGTGGAATAATTAATGAAGAGCAAGTCAATGGTGCCTAAGTTTGGAATAAGGAACTTGGTGATCTTTCCCAACTCTATTTGTACGTGTTCAATAACTATTGGCACACCAACTACAAGGCGTATCAGCAGGGAACTTTTGAGTTTGAATTAATTCTAGGTTTGGAATAGAGTTTCTTTAATGACCTAACATCTGTAAAATACGTTCTTCTTCAGTTAGCTTAGCTGGAGTGTACAAAAGATCGAAAAACTCAGGATGTTTTTTAGAGTACCTCACTTTGGTTTTCATTCCAAGATAAACAGAGTTGAAGATATCTGTACTTACTTCTTTATCCAGAATAAACTCTTTTCCGCTTTTCGAGGTGAATAAGATCTTCAAAGTGTAGCTTGTACTTGTTCGAGTTGTAAACCTTCTTCTGGATTGTGTTGTAACAGCATTTCCATCCGTAATATAAGCGTCAACCACAACACCGTGTTTTTGAATTTCATTACTTACTTCCCAGTTGAAATAAACGCTGAAACTAACACAAAGCAAGATAACAGGAACCAATGCAATAATAAGTACTAATGCCGGATGAACTTTGTCTAATGAGGTTGCGAAGAATTTCGATCGATGTTCGGAATCCGGGAATCCCATGATAAAGGAGAAACCGCACCAGAAAATGGGGATACTAAGAACTACAGCTGTTAAGATAGGATAATTTCCAGTTAAGGTTATGGGCAAAAGGAACAATCCAATTAGGAGCAAGATCAATACTATTGATCCATTTATAATACGGACTTTTTTTCTTGCACCTTTAAGATAGATGGCATACGCCTGAACATAAGCGATTTGAATGGTATTCTCATCCAATCCTCTTCTAATTAAACGTTGTACAATGGTGTCTTGTGAGTAGCCCTCTTTTATAAGAGCGACTATTTCTTGAATACTTGGGTTCATAGAGTTCGATTTAGGAAGTGCTAAGATAAGATTA